>NZ_CEWDCG010000013.1:0-28034 GCF_982436375.1 Coprobacter sp.
ATCTTCGACAGAGAAATGGATGTGACGTTCTTCTGCTAACGGATAAAAATTTTCACAGATTCGTTGTACTTCAACCCCGAAATTAATTTCTTCTACGCTTAGACGCATTTTTTTGTTTTGAATTTTCCTGAAATCCAGGATTTCATTGATCAGCCTAAGCATACGATTTGTATTCCGCTCTACTAATTGGAGCTGTTCTTTGACTTCGGGATTTACTTTTTCATTATGTAAAATATAATCTACCGGTCCGGCAATTAATGTCAGAGGGGTGCGGAGTTCGTGAGAAATATCCGTAAAAAAGCGAAGCTTCATTTGGGTCAGAGTGTGTTCCATCTGCACTTCGTGTTTCAACCGATATATGGTGAACAGCACATACATGACTGTTCCCATAATAAGAAGCAATACTATGATATAAAATATATATCCGGCTGTGCTGTTCCAAAATGACGGTAAAACCTTTATTTTAAGTTCTCTTTCGTTATCGATCCATTTCCCGTCGCTATTTGTTGATTTTACACGAAAGGTATATTCTCCTTTGGGCAAATTGGTATAAGTTGCAGTCCGTTGGTTATTTGCGTATGTCCAATTTTTATCAAATCCTTCTAATTTATATGCGTAATGAATCAATGAAGGATCTCTGAAATCCAAGGTTGAGAACTCTATACTGAAATCGGATTGTTTGTGCGTCAGTGTCATTTCTTCCTGATCATCTAAAAGTTCCTTTAACGGGGAGTCTTCTGTTGTCGGATCTACTTCTCTCCCGAACAAAAGAAAACGGCTGAATGTCAAAGGCGAAAAGTAATCTTGTTTTTTTAGTTTCTCGGGCGAGAAGATATAAATTCCGTCATCACTGCCGAGAAGAATATCTTTACCCATTTTGCAGATTGTCGCTTCTGAAAAATAACGGACGTCAATTCCCGACTCGATGCCATAGTTCTCAAAAGTATTTTCTTTCGGTTTAAATTTGGTAATGGTGCTTTCTGTTCCCATCCATATATACCCTCGGCTATCTTCGGTAATGCTGTACACGATGTCGCTCGGTTGAGGAACTTGAGAAATATAATTTTCAAATTTGAAACGCTCATTCCATTGATATGGTGGTGTTATTTTCAGCAGTCCGCCTCCGAAAGTACCGATATAAATTGTGTTATCCGATGCCGGATAAATGTAATGTACATCATTGGCCGTAAGGCCGTCTTTCGACATATTGTCTTGCCGCAAATGGTTGAATTCAAGGGATTCTGGAGACGTGAAATGTGTAGAGAAACAGAGAAGCCCGCCTGTTGTTCCGACAAACATATTACCGTTTTTATCGCAGCAGATATGACGTGTACGGAAACAGGAGGTCATCGGATAGTTTTTCAATTGATTTCCCGGATGGATAAATCGTGTTTTGCCATTGGCGGTATCGATATAATTGATACCGCCACCATAAGTGGCTATCCATATCCGTCCTTCTGTATCTTGTGTGACGCAATATACATTATTATGGCTCAGGCTGAAAGGGTTTTTCCGATCGTGTTTGAAATTTACCATACGAAATCCGGAATGAATATCTTTTCCGGTTAACTTATAAAGACCGTTGCCTTTTGTCCCTAACCAGATATTTTTATCTTTATCTTGAAAAATACAGTAAACGATTCCTTTGAACGGGGTGCCGTTACCTATTTTTCCGTTATCTAATAATTTGCCTATGGGGGAGTAGTTGCGGTCATACAGGTATAACGAGCCTTCTTTTGTCGCTACCCATAGATTATTTTGATCGTCTTTGAATAGAAATCTCACTTCGTTTACAGAGAAAGAGTTTGCCGAAGTGTTCGGTCGGAGTATTTCAACGGGAGTTTCTACAAAGCTTATTTTTTCAAGGCCTTTCGAGTGTGTGCACAACCAAAGGTTGCCTTGGCGGTCTGAGAAGGCGGTGTGTAGGATATTCGAAAATTTTCTTGCCGGGTCTTCCGGTGCATTATAAAAATATTTTAGTTTGTTTTCTTGTCTGTCGTAATAAGAGAATGCACCTCCGGACGGGCGTATCCATAATCTGCCTTTGCAATCTTCTGAAATAAAAGGTGTAGGGGGGTATGAGTAGGGATTAATGACATCTCCTTTTAGCCAGAAATAATCGGTAGTACCGTTTTTGAGATTATGATGCAAAACACCGGTTTCGGAAAGTAGTAACCATATTTCGTTATGGGAATCTATAAAAGCCGAAATCATTTGCTGATGACGGGCTTGTAACGGAAATGTGTCTTGTTTTACATGGGATATTTGTCGGGTCGTTATGTCATAGATAAAAAATCCGTCTCGTTCGGTAAGAAAAAGAAGCTGTTTGTTTTTAAGTTGTTTTATGGAACAGATTATGTCTTCGGTCGGAAGTTGAATCAGTTCTGATATTCCGTTGTCGCTTTGCCTGAATATTTGACCGGAAGAAGAAGAAAACCACATGTGTCCTCCACTGTATAAAGCATCGTATATAATCGGTTGATGTACAGATGAAGGATAACGTACAGGATACGAATTTCCTACGGAATCTACCGAAATCATACCTTGCTTTGTCATGATCCAACTGTTTTTCTGAGGATCAGTATAAATTTTGTTTACGATGTCACTCGGCAGTTTTTTATTTTTTGTAGAATACCAATGGCTGGTTAGATTGTGCGTTTCAGGATCGGTTTCGATTCTAAAACAGCCTTCGGTATCGGATAATAACCACATCTTTCCTTCTCCGGCATGTTGAATATGTGTAATCCCTTTTCCACGATTGCTCCTTTCATGGGCATTTATCGGAATATTGTTGAATTTTTCTGAGCGGGGATCAAATCGGTGTACCTGACCGTCATAGGAGAGTACCCAAATGTATTGGTAACTATCTTCAATAATCAAGTCTACCCGGTTGTTTATCAGGCTTTCAGGATCAGAAGGCGTGGATTTATAAGTTTTAAACCGATACCCGTCGAATTTGCTTAACCCATTCCATGTCCCGAACCACATGAACCCCTTTTTGTCTTGAGTAATACTCATAACCGTTTTTCCGGATAGTCCGTCGTCAGGAGCATAATGAGCGAAACTGCACTTTGGCTGGGCGTATGATAGCCCTTTAATACAGCATAATAGTGTTAGGATGATAGTAAATTTAAGTTTCAAGGCTCTTTATAATTGGTTTCGAAACAAATTTAATAATTTATTTCTAACAAATTGCAAGGCCGGGAAGCCCAAATTCGGACATATTTGAAAAAATCCTTTGAATTGTGATATCCGAAAGTTTCTTTGTGTGAACATACGGTTATGCGATAGTTTATTTGATTGTTATTGTCCGGTTCGACCAAGTATAAATAATTCGCTTTGTCTTCAGCGGGTTTGATGCATTTTGCTTTTCGAAGATCTACCGCTAAGCCGAGAGTCTGTTTCCCGTATTTTATTGTATCGTTTACAGGGAAATCCGTACCCCAAACGGCAACTCTGTCTTTTCCGTTTTGATCCATTTCGCAGTCTTTGATTTTTTGTACTCCGGTGCAAAAAATAAGACTGTCCGTATCTCCGGTAAATGTATTGTAAACTTCTGCATCGCGATGTCCTGCATATAAAATATAGCGAGATTTCAAATCTATTTTTTTCCCATTGTAAAGCCATCCGTAGCTGTTCATATCTACTACCGTTCTTAATGGGCCGCTTGCAATGATGCGGGCTTCACGGTTATCTACCGGTTCTATATGTATGGCCTTTTTCCCGTTCCAACCTTTTAGTGTCCCGACTCCGGTACTTCCGCTTACTCTCAGGATGTCATCACCGAATCCTTCGGCAAGTTGTTCATCTGTCGGATACCAAAGCGAACGTGCCAGTTCCAATTGTTTATGATATTTACCATATACATCCACAGTCTGTTTTTTATCAAAATAGATGCGGTAAGCCATTAGTTCAGATTCGAATGCCGGTCCGTGATGATGGAGATTTTTGTAGAGCGTTCCGGTCGGAGAAGATGCTTCCGTAATCGGAGTAATGGATTTATCTTTCTCTTTTTTGAACATTTGAGCATGTACGCGGGCTGCATATCTGTTTGTCGGGAATGGCTTTTCAGAAAATGTAATAGTGAATTCCTTTTTTTCTTTACCTTTAAAATCCGAAAGAAAAACGATTTCATCGGCTATGCCGTCTTGGTCGAGATCATCGAGCTGAGATGCAATTTCTTTTCCTTTATAATAGATGGTGACTCCTTTTACGTTATTGTCTTTTACAGGTAGAACGATAGCTGCATCGTAAATCTGCTCATTCGAATTGTTCCGGACTCTGCATGTCCGGGTTACTTGAGCTTGTACCCACAGACTTGAGAATATGAAAATGAAAACGGTTAAATATTTCATGTAATAAATTTGTCGGGACGGATAATTAAAAAGAGTTTCCATAAATTTAAACTGGTTCTGAGGTAAAACCATAAGCACGATTTGTCTCGGCTTATGGTTTTGTCAACACACAAATAATATGATATTAAAGGATAATTCCGGTAATTTGTCCGAAGTCATTATTTCAAAACAATTGCTTTTTCGGAAACTTCAGTTCCGATTTTTGCATTTGCTTCCAGCCGGGAAGAGTTTTTGATCTGAATGTTTTCAGTCTTTTCACCGCTGATAGTAAGTGCTCCTTCTTTTGTCGGACAAGAAAAATTATCTACAAGAATATTTTTCGAGTTCTTAATTGTCAATGCAGCTCCTTTAGAAGGGGATATTTTTACGTTCTTGAATATTGCTCCGGTAGTTTCGACAACTTCTGCTCCCAATTGTGCTGTGATATTGCAATCGCTGACAGTTACATTTTGTACGTTCATTTCGGGGAGTCCGTTGAAATACATCGCCCGGCGAGCACCTTGACAGTTGACTCTTGAAATTGTAATATTTCTGAAAGCCGGAGTTTCTTCGGTTACGGCAGGGATGTTGCTTTCTTCTTTTACTTCATCCCCGTCGGCGAGAACTTCAGAAGCGGATTTACCTCCGTAGTACAGATCGAACAGTAACGCATCGGTAGGGATATTGATCATGTCGATGTTCTTGATAAAGATATTTTCTACGACCCCTCCGCGTCCCCGAGTACTTTTAAAGCGCAGTCCGACATCTGTTCCAAGAAATTGACAGTTCGATACCGATATGTTTTTCACACCGCCAGACATTTCGCTTCCTACGACAAAGCCTCCGTGTCCGTGATACACGACACAATGATCGACAATAACGTTTTCACAAGGTATTCCACGTTTGCGTCCGTCAGCGTCTTTCCCCGATTTTATACAGATTCCGTCATCACCGACATCAAAAGAGCAATTCGTAACGATCGTGTTTTTACAAGACTCTATATCTAATCCGTCACCGTTTTGAGAATACCATGGGTTTCGGACGGTAAGATTTTCTATCGTTACGTTTTCGCACATGAGAGGGTGGAGGTTCCAACTGGGAGAATTTTGAAAGGTTACTCCTTGTAACAATACGTTTGTGCAATCGATAAAACTTAGTAGTACCGGACGAAGAAAGTCTTTTACTTCTTCCCATTCTTCATCGGTTTTCAGCCCGCGAGGAACATTCATGTCACTACGCTCGTTTCCGAGTTTCGATTTTGCCGAGGGATACCAAATATCCTTTTTGTCATTCAATACTCCGCCTTTTTGCAATAAGGATTTCCATTGGCTTGCCGTGAGTTTCGATTTCTTGACAGGACGCCAAGCATCCCCGTTTCCATCGATAGTTCCTTTCCCTGTTATAGCAATATTGACAGCTCCTTTGGCACTTATAGGCGATTGGCATCTGCGTGTATCCAATCCTTCGAAAGACGTATGTACGATCGGGTATAAATCGAAGTCGTCGCTGAATAAAATTATAGCTCCTCCTTGGAGATATATATGAATGTTGCTTTTCAATACGATCGGTCCTGTGTACCATATTCCTTGAGGTATAACAAGAGTTCCGCCTCCTTTTTTTTCTAAGACCTCTATTGCTTTGGCAAAGGCTTCGCTATTGAGTGTAGTCCCGTCTCCTACACCTCCGAACTGAGTTATAGTAACTTTATAATCGGGAAATACGGGGCGTTGTACCGGATCCATTTTGAAAGGGAGATTCTTATAGAGTTCTTGAGATGACACTCCTTTACTTTTTGCTAAAACGGATGTGGTGAACATTGAAAAAATAATAGTACCGAATAGTATCGGTTTGAAAAATTTGTTCATCATGTTATTTATTAAAAAGGTGTTATATATTTATATTGCAAAACAACTCCTTTATTTTAGTATAAACGTGTATTTTTTGTGCTATTAGGTGGATAATCATGAAAAACGTTATTTTATTACCGGATAAATCTCTTTTACAGAGATGATAGCGTTTTTGTTACCGGCTTTCACGATTTCTTCGACCAAACTGTTTAAATAAATTTCCAGGTAAGTGTAACCGCTCGAATGGGTTTTAGCCCCGTCTGTTTTGTCATTCGGATTCAGATTGTGAGCTATTTCCCATTCATCAGGGATACCGTCACCATCACTGTCTTTAGGCGCTGGAGCCGATTGATAAGTGATATAACCTCCTACATCATTCTGGCTGTCGATAATTCCTCCTGTACTGCCTTTTGATCCTTTGTATTTGAATGTCCCGGTCATAGTCTCGTTAGTTACGCGTGTATCTATAATATCCCTGGCATAAGATGCTCCGGCATAACGTAAAACAGCGAGGAAAGCTTTCTGGGCATCATGGGTTGTCGTATTTTCGAATGGAAATTCAGTGTCTGATTTGAAAATATCTTTGTCCATAGTTTTAGGTTTCGGTTCTATTCCTTTCCAATTATTCTTGGTTACATCGGGAGCTCCATCCATATAGTTTCCGTCAACATAAAATTTTCCCGTAACGCCAGCAGGTTGATTGTTTTTTCCATCATCTACACCCGGAGAAAAAATACGTTTTCTGTTTTTCAATGTTGCCGGTCCTGGTTTATAATAGTTGTTTACGATGTTGTAATTCCCGCCTTCTGCAGCATAACCGCTGTTCGATCCCCAGTTATAAATGACATTATTTCTGAGATCTACAAGTTCCAGATCGGGACGGTTCGTATAACGACTTCCGCAAAAACGGGGGTTGCGACTATCGTGACAGGCTAAAAGGTTGTGATGAAAACTTGCTTTTTGACCTCCCCATATTGCTCCGTATCCGTGATTTCCTTTAGCGTGGATCGATGTTCTCAGACTTTCGCTTAGGATGCACCATTGCAGAGTGAAATTTTCGTTGTTATAAAAAGAAGAACACTCATCGGTACTCCAGCTCATACTGCAATGGTCTATGATAATATTTTTATGATTTCGTCCCCACAATGCATCATTCTCGTCTTTTTCCTGATCGCCTAATCTGCATCGGATAAAGCGGATGATGACATTGTCGGCCTTTATTGCAAGAGAATGATTTTTCAGGCAGATACCGTCTCCCGGAGCTGTCTGTCCGGCGATGGTAATATCCCCTTTATTGATACTGAGAGGTTCGTTGAGTTCTATCGTTCCGGATACGTCGAAAACAATTGTACGAGGACCTGTTTTTCCGATGGCATGACGCAGTGTTCCCGGCTCTTTCGTGTCGGCCAGAGAAGTTACATGATAGACAGCCCCGCCTCTGCCTCCAGTAGTTGTATAACGGGCATATCCTTCAGCACCGGGGAAAGCGGGAGTTTGAGCTTGTATAGATAAACTTAAGCAAAGTGATAAGCAAATCGACAAAATAATTTTATGTGTCATAATGTTATGGATTTAAGAGCTAATTTTATGAGTGCAATATTATATACTATTTATAAAACTAAGGTGCACAAATTAGCTGAATAAGAGTAAATATTGTTACTTATGCTATCCTTTCAGAGCCTGTTTGAATTTTCACCTACATTTTTTTAGAGAGGTTTTCTGTTTTTGATAAGGACTATGGGTTATATGACGTGCAGGAACGGAGAAACAGATTGAAAAGAGAGCCAAAAAGTTCAGGTATATAATTTTATATTGGAAAATTTAAATAGGCTCTTAACGAAGATTACTGCTATTTCATAGAAAAAAGATACATTTGCAATTCGTTAGCAAATTGTCAAAATTATCACGTATTATGAAGAATTATCTTTATTCTCTTCGATTTCTGTTTTCAATACATATTGCAGGGTTATTGTTGTTATCTCTTTTCCGGCTGATCTTGTTTTTTAGGGGAACAGCTAATCTCGGAGATGAGAGCGGGGAATATCTGTTGCAGTCCGAAGCTTTTTTAAGAGGATTGTGGTTCGATAATGTCGTTGCTTGTTATATTTTGCTTTTGCCGTTGGCTGTAGCCTCCATTTCTGCATGGTTCGGTTATTATGGCGCTCGGTTGTATAGAGGCTTAACTATATTTATGGGTATTATGTACGGAATCACTTTTGCTATCAGTGCATCGGACATACCCTATTTCGAATATTTCTTTAAGCATCTCAACGCATCCATATTTAATTGGATGGGATATGGAGAGACTACTTTGAAAATGATGTTCGGTGAACCGGCATACCGTTGGCCGATCTTTTTCTTTGTAGTGGCAGTCGCCATATTTTCTGTTTTTTTACGTCGGATGCGTAAACTGACGGTCGCTTCTTTTGAGAAGAATCGTTTCAGATCATGGAAATCTGTCGGAGGAATCGTCGTTTTAACGGCTTTGACTTTATGGGCTTGTATGTTCGGCATACGAGGACGCATGGGGTATAATCCTATTCGTGTGAGTGCGGCATATTATTGCAATAATACTTTTTTGAACCAGTTAGGGATAAATCCGACTTTTAATCTGTTGCGTAGTACTTTAGAATCGACAAAAAAAGAGAATAAGAGCCTGAGGCTTATGAATGAACAAGAAGCGATCGAGAATGTCCGGGAATTTCTTGCTATCGAAGAGTCATTTCCGGATATATCGCCTATTGCCCGGACAATAAATGCCGATACGTCATTTGTCCGAAAGAATGTCGTACTGGTATTGATGGAGTCTATGTCCGGAAAGTTCATGGAGCGTTATGGCGATAAACGAGGATTGACTCCATTTTTGGATAGTCTTGCCGGACAGGCGACTTGTTTTGACCGTTTTTATTCTGCCGGGACGCATACGAATCACGGATTATATGCTACTTTATACGGTTATCCGGCAATGATGAAAAAGAATTTGATGAAAGGCGCTGTTATTCCTTTTTACACGGGATTGCCTCGTATTTTGCAAGAAAATGGATACCGTACGCTTTTTTTTATGACCCATGAGTCGCAATATGATAATATGAACGGTTTTTTGCGATCGAACGGATATGACGAAATTTATGCGCAAGAAAATTATCCGTCAGAAAAGGTCGTCAACAGTTTTGGGGTTCAGGATGATTTTTTATATGAATATGCAATTCCTGTTTTGACCGAACGATCGGCCTCTGTACAACCGTTTTTTGCTACGTTATTGAGTATCAGTAATCATCCTCCTTATATAATTCCTCCGTATTTTAAGCCGCATAGTAAAGATACAGAAGAACAAATTGTCGAATATGCCGACTGGTCTTTGCGTAAATTTATGGATGAGGCATCTCGCCAGCCTTGGTATGAAAATACGATTTTTGTGTTTCTTGCCGATCACGGGAAATTAGTAGGAAGTCCGAAATCCGATATGCCGCTGACTTATCATCATATACCGTTGATTATATATGAACCGGGACAGTCTCCCCGTAAGTTGGAAGTATTGGGCGGACAAATAGATGTCGGTCCTACAATTTTGGGTATGTTGGGTATCTCGTATATAAATAATATGTTCGGGATCGACTTGTTCCGTCAAAACCGTTCTTGTATTCTTTTCACTTCGGATGATGCTATCGGCAGTATGGATAGAGATTATTTTTATATATATCGTCCCGGAGACGAACAAGAATGGTTGTTTAAGGTTCAGGACGGAGAGGAGGGGAGTGCCGTAACAAACGACACGATTCGGAATAAGTTGAGAAATTATGCTTTTTCTGTACTGCAAACAGCGCAGTCTATTATTGATAATGAAGAAACAGGAAAGTATAAAGGGTATGTTCCGAAATGATAGAAAGCGGTTATAGTAAAAGTTTTTTATTTCATCGGAAAATCTGGACAGCCTCTTAGAAGTTTATGCAGATACTTATAATTATGCCGACAATGAAGTCTTTATTGCCGGCATAATGAGGTCAGAATCTTTTTTATAGATTGATCGGAACAAGTATTTTGAATCCGATATTTCTTCCCATATTGAAAACCCCTTTTCTGCCTGTTATGACATTTGTGTCGGCATATTTCAATCTACTTAGATGATTTTGATAAGCTTTGTTGAATATGTTATTTACCATAATATAAAATGAGAAAAGGTTTTTCTTACGATATGTTATGTTTGTACCGGCCGACATATTGAATAAGGTATATGACGGTGTCGGTGTTTCTGAGTTGTTTACTCTATATACATGGTTTTGTTTGAAATTATAATCCATTTCGATCTCTATATATGTATTATCCAATAGTTTGCTGTTTATATTGATATCATAGTGCAGGGTCGAAAGCCAGCGTGGTGCAGGAGTAAATGGGAGGAATCTGCTTTCTTCGGGCGAATGTAATTGTACGCTATTTATATAGGAAAAAGAATTCTCGAAATGTAGATGACGGACTGGATGTATGATGATGCGAGCCTCACCTCCCATTATGCGTGCGTTGCCCGCAGTATATCGATAAGCGGGAACATCTTCGATTTGTATATTTCCCAATTTCTGTATAAAAATGTAATTATCTATGCGGTTGGCAAATAATGAAAGTTGAAAAGACATGCGTTCGAACGAGTAGTCTATTCCGGCATCGAATTGCCAACTGTATTCGGGCTTAAGTCGTTTGTTCCCGATTTCATAGCGCAAAGTGCCTTCATGTTCCCCATTACTGCCCAGTTCGCTCAGATTCGGCGCACGATAACCTCGTGATGCGTTAAATCTTATGTCTAACTTTTCCGAGACATTATAAATGCCCCCGATGCTTCCTGTTAAACCGTTGAATGTACGGGAAAAAGCAATGAAACGTTCTTTTTCTCCATCCATAAGAGAATGACTATGCAAGTGTCGGATATCGAAACGGAGTCCTCCGGTTAAATGAAGACGTTGGAACATTGATTTGCTAACAGTTATGAATGTCCCTAAATCAAACAGATCGTATGCCGGAATAAGATATTCTTCGCCTTTGTTCAGAGACTTTTGATACATGCCGTTAATACCTGCATTTGTTTTCCATCCATTGTATTCAGGCAAAATATAACGTACATCGTAATTTATAGTATGCAACATAAAATCGAGACCACATTCATTTTTACTCTCTTCATATTCTTGCCTGCGATTTTGCTGATAAGCAGCGATAATTTTTAAAGTTCCGGATTTTAAAAAAAAGGAATTATCTAATACGGCTTTATAGTGACGTACTTGTTGGAACGGAAGTTGCTTGCCGTAATGTTTGCCTCCGCTCGAGCTTTCCAATTCTCCGGTTTCGTTATTACGTTCACCCTCTATTATTCCCGGCGTGAGATGATAATAGCTTAATTTCAGTCTGGAATATCCCCAATCCTTATTTAATCCTGACATCCCGGAAAGAACCCGTTCACGAAAACGGGAATTCGGAACATAACCGTCATACCGGTTTTTGTAATCGTGCGCCATCTTGTCCGAGTATCTCCAATTATATACAAATCCTTTCTTGTTTCCTTCAAAATTTACGGAATAGTTAAACTGTCCATTATTCGTTTGATACTCGCTAAAGACATTGGCTTTCATTTCTCCCGGAGATAAAATCGGTTTATCATGGAAAATCAATACTCCAGCCATAGCGTCCGAACCGTATATTAGAGAAGCCGGACCTTTCAGTATTTCTACGGAATGTATGTTTTGCGCATCGATTTCGACTCCGTGTTCATCTCCCCACTGTTGACCTTCTTGACGGATACCGTCATTTACGACCAGTACTCTGTTATAACCTAATCCTCTAATAACCGGTTTAGATATTCCGCTACCTGTCGTTATTTGAGATATACCGGGCTGTTTGGCAATAATATCGATGATATTGGTGTATTGGTGTGTCTTTAAAAATTCGGAATTTATAATGGATATCGGAGACGGTATTTGTTTGATGTGTGTACTGCCTGTGAGTCCTGTAACAGTGATTTCTTTTAGGTGTACACAACTATCCTGTTCCTCTGCGCGTATGCATAAAATACTCCAGAGCAACAAACATGTTATTTTTATTGCTTTCATTTTTTTATTCTGTTTTTAAAGCTTGTTTAACAGTCTCTCTAAGAGCCAGTCGTAATTTTCCAACAAAAAAATATTATATCAGGTCATTTTTGTGTTTTCTTTCGGTCTTTTTTCCCGTTTTCACTTGTCAGATAGCTCGTTATCAACTTCGTAAAGACAGAAAAACATCTTTGAAAGAAACACCTAAACCTGACCCGAATAAAATTTATACAGGCTGTTAAACAAGCTTTGGTGATTAATGCTTTAATAATTATATCAATTGAAAACAGAATATACAGGAGGAGCTCTGATAGATAGAGAACATATATAGGAATTACGGACTTTGGTTTCAGATGAAATCCATTCAAAGGAAGTAAACGGAAGAATAAAGTCTGTTTGTATTCGTTCGGATTCGATGAAAGGAGACAAGAAAAATTGGCAAATACAGCAATTATCCGGGTCATGGCTGTGTGGAATATTCGAATGGGAGGAAATATCTTCTGTTACATTGTGGAAATGGAGAGCTTTCACAATGTGTACAGGCATTAGTGATGCGATCAAAAGCCATGCTAATACAATATGTTTTCCTCCTTTTGCCATAGTTATCCTTTGGTTGCGAAGGTAAATATAAAAAGACAAATACAATATATTTCGTGTCTGTTTTTAGATTATTTCTTCGATTTTATGTAAGTTTGGAGATCAAAAATATAAAAATGAGAAATAAAATATTCGGCAGTTTAATTTTAATTTCTTTATTAATTTCTTGTAATAAAAAAGGGAATACCTCTTCCGGCAATGAGGCCGATACGGTTTCTTATCGGGTGAATTATGCAGAGATGTTCCGTGTGAACCGTTTTCCCGATTATACGGAAGTGCAGGTGCGAGATCCTTGGGATACGACTCGCTTGCTTCAAAAATATATATTGATACCGAAGACTTCTTCTTTACCGGCATCTTTGCCCGAAGGAACAGTCGTACGTACACCTTTGTCTCGTGTGGCCGTGTATTCATCGGTGCATTGCAGTATGTTGGCGCAATTGGGAAATCTTTCCGATATTGCGGGAGTTTGCGAATCTCGTTATATAATTATTCCGGAAATAAAGAGAGGCGTCTCAGAAGGGAAAATTATAGATTTAGGAGAATCGTATGCTCCGGATATAGAGAAAATTATAGATCTGAATCCTGAAGCGATAATCTCTTCTCCTTTTCAGAATATGGGTTACGGAAAAGTCGAAAAATTGGGTATTCCCATTATAGAGGGTGTTGATTATATGGAAACTACGCCTTTGGGACGTGCCGAATGGATTCGTTTTTTGGGATTGTTTTTCGGAAAAGAATCGCTTTCTGATTCGATATTTGAAAAGACGGAAAGGTCATATCTTACTTTAAAAGAGAAAGTTGAGAACGTCTCTAAGCGCCCTACCGTTGTTTCGGAGATGAAAACCGGTCCTGTTTGGTATGTGCCCGGAGGAAATAGCTATATGGCACGGCTTTTTGCCGATGCGGGGGCAGATTATTTTTGGAAGGATGTTCCGCAAACGGGATCTTTGTCTCTCTCTTTCGAAGCTGTCTTCGACAAAGCTCAGCAGGCTGATTTTTGGCTGGTAAAATATAATCGGGATCGGAATATGACATTAGATGATTTGAGAAAAGATTATGCCGCTAATGCTAATTTCAAAGCGTTTAAAGATAAGAATGTGTGGGGTAGTAATAGTGCGAAAGTGCCTTTTTATGAAGAAGTTCCCTTACATCCTGATTATTTGTTGAGAGATTTTATTTTGATATTTCATCCGGATTTGTTACCCGGTGATACACTTCGTTATTTTAACTTGTTGAAGTGATGAAGCCTTATTTTTATATCGGAGGATTATTGTTTTTGGCTTTGTGCCTGTTTATCGGAAATTTGTTTTGGGGATCTGTTTCTATTCCGGCGAGTGCGGTTTGGGATATTTGTCTGGGAAATGAGGTGGAGAAAAGCAGTTGGTCTTATATCGTATTGCAGTCTCGTTTTCCTCAGGCGGTTACGGCATTTTTTGCCGGAGCGGCTTTGGCAGTTTCCGGTTTGATGTTGCAGACTGCATTCAATAATCCGTTGGCCGGACCGTCGATTTTAGGAATCAACTCCGGAGCGAGTTTGGGAGTAGCCTTGGTGATGTTGTTTTTAGGTGGTTCGTTAGGCTCTTTGGGATCATTCGCTCTTTCCGGGACGATGGCGGTTTTGGCAGGTGCTTTTATCGGAGCTGTATTAATATTAGGCATTATTATTCTTTTTTCTACGATCGTACGCAGTAACGTAATGTTGCTTATTGTCGGGATTATGGTTGGATACATAACTTCTTCGGCAATATCTCTGTTGAATTTTTTTGCTACGGCTGAAAATGTTTTTTCTTATACATTGTGGGGGATGGGAGATTTTTCAGGAATATCGGTGGAGAGATTACCTTTTTTCTGTATTGCCGTTACGGTAGGTCTTGTTCTTTCGTTATTGCTGATAAAGCCTTTGAATGCTCTTTTGTTAGGAGAAAGATATGCCGAAAATCTTGGGGTGAATGTCCGTCGTGTCAGGATTGTATTGTTATTAACGACCGGATTGTTGACTGCTGTGGTTACGGCATTTTGCGGCCCGGTCTCCTTTATAGGGTTGGCTGTACCCCATATTGCCAGACTTGTTTTGGGATCTTCCAATCATAAAATCTTGTTACCGGTAACGATTCTTATCGGTGCTGTAATTGCATTGATTTGCAATTTGTTGTGTGTGCTTCCGGGAGAAGCAGGGATTATTCCTTTGAATGCAATAACTCCGGTGTTGGGGGCTCCTGTAATTATTTATGTGATTGTAAACCAAAAGAAAATACAATATTTCAATTGATGAACAGAGTACCGGTTATTGAAGCAGAAAATTTATCGATTGGTTATCGAGACGGGAGTAAAGCACGTCAGGAACTGTATGACAGTTTGACATTTTCTCTTTATCGGGGAGAACTTACTTGCCTGTTGGGAACTAACGGAGCCGGGAAATCGACACTGTTGCGAACATTAGGCGCTTCGCAACCGGCATTGTCCGGGACATTGTTTTTAGAGAGAAGATCATTATATGATTATTCGGCAACTGAAATTTCCCGAAGAATAGGTCTGGTGTTGACTGATCGTTCTTTGGCGGGAGGACTCCGAGTCAGGGAACTGGTAGCTTTGGGACGTTATCCTTATACCGGTTTTTTCGGACGGCTGAACCGTTCGGATGAAAAAATCGTGGAGTATTCTCTCGATCGGGTAGGAATCAAACATAAGGCATCGGATTATTTTTCGGAACTTTCTGACGGTGAGCGACAAAAAGTGATGATTGCTAAGGCCTTGGCCCAAGAGTGTCCTGTCGTACTGTTAGATGAGCCTACGGCTTTTTTGGATGTTCCGAGTCGTATAGAGATCATATCTTTATTGCGTGAACTTGCTACTGCCGAAAAAAAGACAATTCTCTTCTCGACACATGATATGGAACAGGCATTGTTATTGAGCGATCGCTTGTGGCTTTTGTCCCGTCAGAACGGATTGCAATGCGGTGTTACGGAAGATATGGTTCTATCCGGAGCAGTCGGTGACCTTTTTTCTCACTCGTCCGTAAATTTTGATGTCTCTACCGGGAGTTTTTTCCCACGATACGTGTTAAACAAGAGAGCTGCAATTTCAGTTCCGGATAATATGGCTTTTTGGGTTCGTAACTGTCTGATGAGGGCGGGATATGAATGTTTGCCTGCGGGAACTCCCGGTACTGATGTTTCTCTTTTTTTCGTATCTCCTGAGGAGATCAGGTTGATATATAAAGGAGGTGAGGAAATATCGCTGTCTTCATTTGCTGCTTTGAAGACAGCGCTCAGTGATCTTTCGGTTTGAAAATTTTATTCGAAATATACTTTAAAGCGGTAGATCGAAAGCCTTTTATAAACTTTTTATGGTTGCGACAATTTTTTTTGCTGCATTTTGAGGAGCACCCGGATTTCCTAATCGTTCGGCTACTTCGGCATATCCTTGTAACATCTGTTTCCGTTTGTCCGGATCGTTTAATATTTTGTCCAGTTCGTTTTTTACATTTTCCGTAGTGAACAAATGTACCAGCAGTTCTTTTACGATTTCCCGGTCGGCAATCAGATTTACTAACGACACGAACTTTACTTTCAGTATATGCTTAAAAAGATTATATGCGATTTTTCCTCCTCCCATTTTGTAACATACGACTTGAGGAATTTTCAGTATAGCGGTTTCGAGGGTTGCTGTTCCTGAAGTTACCAATGCTGCCGAGGATTGTTGGAGCAATCTGTATGTTTTTTCAAAGACGATGGAAACCCGTTTGCCTGAAATAAATGTATGATAAAAATCGGGAGATATGCCCGGAGCTCCGGCAATGACTAATTGATAATCTGTAAATGAGGAGGCCGCATCGATCATAGTCGGCAAATTTGCTGTGATTTCAGCTTTCCGGCTACCGGCTAATAGAGCAATGATAGGTTTGTTTTCAAGATTATTTTCGGAAATGAAAGAGTCGAACTTTTCATCGGCAAACGGTCTCACCGCCATTTCATCGACAGTGGGATTTCCTACATAGTCGATCTGATAATGATGTTTTTGATAAAACGGAATTTCGAACGGAAGTATCGAGTACATTTTATCTACATACCGTTTAATGTCCTTAATACGATACTCTTTCCATGCCCATATTTTAGGCGAAATGTAATAATGTACCGGAATATTGAGCCGGGTTTTAGCAAATTTTGCCATTCTCAGGTTAAATCCGGGATAATCGACAAGTATCAGTACGTCAGGATGAAACTCTTCTATATCTGACTTACATAAACGAATATTGTGCAGTACTTTGTCGATATTCAGCAATACGGGAATAAATCCCATATAGGCCATTTCACTATAATGTTTGACCAGTGTTCCGCCTTCTGCCTGCATCAGGTCGCCTCCGAAAAAACGGAATTGAGCTTGCGGATCTTCTTTTTTAAGGGCATTCATAAGTTTGGAGGCGTGTAAATCTCCGGAAGCTTCACCGGCTATCAGATAATACTTCATTGCGCAAATCGTATAAATTCTTTTTACAAATGTACATTAACTTTCTCATTTTATCTGAAAATAAGGTTGTTTTTGTCGATTTGATTACCTTTGTTTCCGGAATATTGTTTCTCTTAATCTGATATTTTGCAATAACAACCGGATTTTTCCGTTAATATACAACAATGAAGAAAAATATTTTCCATATAGTTTTTGTCCTGTTCATTTTTTCATTTGTTTTATCAGGATGTTTCGACGAGAGTTTTTCGAATGATCCTAACGATCGTTTGACTTTTTCTACAAACATTGTAAAGTTTGATACGATTTTTACGCAGCGCGGTACGGCTACACTATCTTTTAAAGTTTATAACCATGCGAAAAAATCGTTGAAAATAGAGTCCGTTACGTTGGCGGATGCCGCTAATTCCGGATTTTTTATTAATGTGGATGGTTCTAAAGGTCCGGTAATACGAGATTTGGAAATAAGGGGTAAAGATAGTTTATATGTTTTTGTGGAAGCAAATGTCGATCCGACAAACCAAAACTCTCCTCTATTGATAAAAGATTCTATCGTATTTGTTACGAATGGAATTCGTCAGGATGTCAAATTAGAGGCATACGGACAAGATGTCAATGTTTTACGGGGTGAAGTATTGCCGGACGGAGAGAATGTATTTACCGGAGAAAAACCTTATTTGGTTTATGACAGTCTTGTGATTCCGACGACGTCGTCTTTGGCATTGTCCGAAGGCACTACGCTTTATTTTCATAGTAAGGCGATGCTTGAGGTCAAGGGAAAGATAGACGCTCGCGGCACGGCTTCGCGTCCTGTAACTTTTCGAGGAGATCGTCTCGACCGTATGTTCGCTGATTTGCCGTATGACTATTTGCCTGGACAGTGGGGAGGAATTCGTATCCATACGGACAGTTACGGTAACCGTTTCGACCATGTTGCCATGAGGGGCACTTCTACCGGAATCGTTATCGATTCGTCTGATGTTTCGAGAACTAAAATCATATTCAGCAATTCGGTGATTCATAACTCCAGCAATAATCTGGTTTCTTCGACGGAAAGCAGGATTGAGGCCTGGAATTGTCAATTTTCTAATGCCAGCGGTGCTTTAATGAGTTTGTCGGGAGGAGAAGCAAAATTTGTTCATTGTACATTTGCCAATTATTTTCAATTGATGGATGTCATAAAATCCCCTTTACTGGTTTTTGACAGATATACTCAGACAGAAGAAAATTTGCCGTTGAAAGCATCATTTGAAAATTGTATTATTATCGGTAACAACACGTTGATGCAGCCTTTAGAATTGTTGAATACCCAGATTTATTTTAAAACTTGTCTTTTCAGGGTGAATGGTTCGGACGATGAGAATTTCATTCAGTGTATATGGAATGGAGATCCAATGTTTGTGGCTACAGGAGATAACTATCAGTATGATTTCAGATTGGCTTCAGAGTCTTCGGCAGCTTACAGAGCAGGAAATCCTGAATTTGTCGATGAGAATACACGTACGGATCTTTTAGGCAATCCTCGCCCTGAAGGGGTAAATCCGGACGTAGGCGCTTATCAGTATATGACTCCGACAGAATAAAAATACACTCTTAGTCAAAGTCTATTGGGGGTATTGTCATGCCAGTTCTAAGCCGAATTTGTCTTTTAAATGCATGATGTTGGGATTTTTCTGAACCATAAGGTCGAATCGTTCCCGTTGGCTGAATGCCTTGTGCTTTTCTTGTTTCTCGCTTTCTCTTGGACGCATGGAGATACGGGTGTTTTTTAATTCTTTTTTCAAGAATTGCATTAAGTCCGTTCCTCTTTCGTTCAGCCGGTCTAACTGTTCTTTGTTATCGACTACAACTTCGAAGTCTGTTGCATTCAGCATTTTAGGCGGACAAGTGCGCATCGTATTCACCAGAACGGTTTCGGTAGGAATCGTGTTGGTAAATTTAATCCACGCTTTTTGCAGATCCTCTTCAGAGAAAGAATTATTCATGTCCACATCTTTCCTTATCTCCCGAACCTGTTCTTTTGTTTCGATAATCGGTTTTTTTATCGATATAGAAGGGATCGGAATCGTTCGGGGTTTCGGCTTTTGTGCAGGATGTTGATTATTCGGTAACTCGTTTAATTGAGCTTTATTTACCACCGTTTTATCGGTCTGTATTGTTTCTGTTGCCCGAGTACCGGTGCTTGTTTGGGCTGATGATGCGACAGTAGCATTTGTCGTAACGGTCTTCTTTTGTTCTGTCGGAGCATTCTGGATCGGTGAAGAACTTCTTTGGGGGACAGTCTGTGCCGCAGGAGAAACCTTTTGCAACGTTGGCTGTTGTTCAGGCTGTGAATTTTTTGCCGCAGTTAATTGGCAGAGCTGTATCAGTGTCAATTCTACCAATAATTTTTTATTATTACTGTTCCGGTAGTTCAAATCGCATCGGTTACTCAACTCGATGGCTTTATACAAAAACTCGTTGCTGCATTGCTTCGCTTGTTCGGCATAGCGTTGTGCTGTTGCCGGACCTACTTCGAGTAGAGGTAGGGTTATAGGATCTTTGCAGACTAACAGATCTCTGAAATGATTACTTAATCCGCTTATAAAATATTGAGCCTCGAATCCTTTTTTCAGTATTTTGTCAAAAAGAATTAGTGCTTCGGGAACTGCATTCCGTAAAAATGTATCGGTCAAGCTGAAATAGTATTCATAATCGAGGACATTCAGGTTCTCTATCACCGATTGATAAGTAATGTTTCCGTTAGAAAAACTAACGACTTGGTCGAATATAGATAATGCGTCCCTCATTCCTCCATCAGCTTTTTGGGCAATGACGCTCAACGCTTCCGGTTCGGCGGCAACCCCCTCTTGAGAAGCTACATATTGCAGGTGTTCTACGGTATCGGCTGTCGTGATTCTTTGAAAATCGTAAATTTGACATCGAGACAGTATCGTCGGCAGAATTTTGTGTTTCTCGGTAGTTGCCAATATAAATAGTGCATGATGAGGCGGTTCTTCCAATGTCTTTAGAAATGCATTGAATGCGGCGGTCGATAGCATGTGTACCTCATCGATGATGAATACTTTGTATTTTCCTATTTGAGGCGGAATGCGGACTTGTTCGGTCAGTTGCCG
The DNA here is from genome assembly GCF_982436375.1 of Coprobacter sp. NCBI lineage: Bacteria > Pseudomonadati > Bacteroidota > Bacteroidia > Bacteroidales > Barnesiellaceae > Coprobacter > Coprobacter sp. The sequence goes on from NZ_CEWDCG010000013.1 coordinate 20,430, forward strand.
TATATCGTCGACCGAATTGTTAGATGCAGCGTCTAATTCTAAAATATTGTAAGATCGCTGTTCATTGAATGCTTTGCAGGATTCGCATTCGTTACAAGCCTCTCCATCGGCTGTAGGATGCAAACAATTGATTGTTTTGGCAAAGATTCGGGCGCACGTTGTTTTTCCTACTCCCCGCGGACCGCAAAAAAGATAAGCGTGAGCTAATTTCCCTGAACTGATCGCGTTTTTTAAAGTCTGGGTCAACGCTTTTTGTCCTATGACGGAGTGAAATGTGGACGGGCGGTATTTCCGTGCCGAAACAATATAATTATCCATTTATCTTGAAAGTTCTGTCTTGTAATTCTGTATTTACAAAAGTAATAAAAAGTAACAGGTTTGTATCTTGAAAAAATTTAAAAAGTGAAATTCATTTTATCTTTCCATACTCGATTTATCGAAATGCAACGGTAATAGCGCTTTTATAGAATCTACGATATAAATGTCGTCTTTACCGTACATCAGTATCCGTATAGGTTGATTAAAACGATTTTCTGTTTCTAAAATTACCTGTCGGCAAGCTCCGCACGGAGCAACTTGACCGTCTGTGTAGCTCCCGCCTGTCTGAGCCGCCAATGCCAGCATTTTCACAGGAATATCGGGATAGTTGGCATTGGCGAAAAAAAGTGTTACGCGTTCTGCGCATAATCCCGAAGGATATGCGGCATTTTCCTGATTGTTTCCTTGTATTATTTCTCCATTATTCAGTAGGGCTGCTGCTCCTACTTGGAATCGAGAATAGGGTGCGTATGAGAGGTTGCTCGCCTCTTTTGCCCGATCGATCAGAATTTTTTCTTCGGGGCTCAATTCTTCATAAGAACAAACTGTTATCTTTGTATCGAGATTTAACTTTTTCATATCAGGACTAATTTTATAGCGTTAAGGTTATTCGAATATATGCTTATCACTAATTGGTAAAATAATTCGGTAATAATACAAATATAAAGAAGTTTTGAAATATTCGTGCGAGTTTTACGTTCTTTTTTCGAGTTATAATAAGGATATTGAGTATGAGTTTTAAAAGATTAACACTGTTTTTGCTTTTTGCCATTTCTGTTTTTTGGGGGGAGGATGTGAGTGCTCAGAGTCGGAATCGTCTTTATATGCAGTATATAGATACGTATAAGGATTTGGCAATCAGTCATCAGAAAAAATATAAAATACCGGCCAGTATTACTCTGGCTCAGGGGCTATTGGAATCTGGCGCTGGAAGAGGAACATTAGCGCGTAAATCGAATAATCATTTCGGTATAAAATGTCACAATAAATGGACCGGAGCTCGGGTTTATCACGATGATGATGCTAAAGGAGAGTGCTTTCGTAAATATAAGCATCCTGAAGACTCATACGAAGATCATTCTTTATTCTTGACTCGGAATATGCGTTATGCTCAGTTATTTGAACTGAAAAGTACCGATTATAAAGGTTGGGCAAGAGGTTTGCAGCGTTGTGGATATGCGACCGATAAGGCGTATGCAAGTAAGTTGATTCAGATTATAGAATTGTATGATTTGTACCAATATGACCGTAAGGGGCGTTCTTCTCAAGAAATTCCTAAATTGCCGGTAGGATATAAGCCTCATCAGGTGTATCGTTCTTCGGGCTTGTATTACATCGAAGTTCGTGTGGGAGATAATCTTAAAAATATAGGGAAGGAGTTCGGTATCAGTGTAAAGAAATTATGTAGTTATAATGAGATTCCGAAAGATTATCCTTTAGATCCGGGAATGGTGATTTATCTTGAGAAGAAGAATAAAAAAGCGGACAAAACCTATACGCGACATATCGTTTCGGCAGGTGAGTCGATGCATGATATTTCTCAGATTTATGGCATTCGTATGAAGTATTTGTATAAAATGAATCATAAAGATAAAGACTATGTCCCGTCAGAAGGGGATGTGTTGATCCTTCGTTGATTTCAATTTACTTAAACACACGACAATAGAAGTTTGGTTACTCTCTATTTTTGAATATGATGTATTTGATGCTTTTCTTCTTGATGGAGCCTAAGTAATAATTGGTTTATTGGTATTGGAGTGCTTCAGAATTTATTATAAATCATCTTTTGCGTGTTCTCTAATGATGTTGCTATTATCTTTATCTTTATAAGAAAGCATTACGAAACATGATAAGGAACTTTCATGTTCGATCCAAAGGGTGATTTCACCATTGTCGGTTGTAAATTGACTCTCGTATTGGCATCCTCCCAATAGGGCATAACTCATTTTTTCGCTATCGTTACGAGGTTCATGGAAAAATTGGAATTTTTCAGTGCAGGCTGATGGCTTGCCGTATTTTTCTGTCAACAATTCTTTCAAATGCGTGTAATCTCCATAAAGGTATTTCCACTGTTTTTGTTCCGGAAAAACAACGGAGATTTTTGAAACTAAGTCCTTATTATCGAGTGTGGTTACATAGATCGTACATTCTTTGAAGTCGGCAAAATCACCTTGCAGTATCTCTGCATTGTCCTGTGTACCTATATGTTTGAATCCCTTGCGCTCCATGCGTGACTTAAACTCGTCCAATTTTCCGTCAATGGGTACGCCTTTAAATTTAAGATGAGTGCTTTTTTTCATAGTTGCATCATCTTCTTCTACGTTTATAGCTACCTCTTTCTGTTCTTCATTTATAACTTCTTTTGAGCTGTTCATAAAATAGTAATACCATAAAAGGCAAAGAATCGCGATAAGTGCTGATAAAAAGAGTTTCTTCATATTTCTCAATCTTATTTTAATTAAATAAAAAAGTGCGGATATTCACTGTTTAACAGAGAGATTATAGATATTAAAGTGAAAACGGCAGACAAAATCGTCTGCCGTTTTCACTTTATTTTATTAATATGCTGCAGGTACGGGATTATAGACTTTTTTATTTTTCAGTTTCGGGTCGGTTCCTAACGGGAAATTTATACCAAAACTGAAACTCATGTTTGTCGTATTTACAGGTACATATTGCGGAGTATATTTTGCAGCGATATAATCAGCTCCCAAGAAAAGGTTAAATCCTCTGGGGCATAAATTTATCAAAGCTCCCCATGTGCATCCGGTATTCGATACCGCTCCGTTGAGTGCTGCCATGAACCATTTTGCCGGGCGGAAATTGGCTGTCGCCATCAGTTTTGTCCATGTTTTTGGAGTACTGAATCGGGTCGAGGATAATAATCCGAATGATATTTTGTTATTTAAAATGCCATATTCTGCCCCTATATTCATAGTCGTTTTCAACCAAGTACTTCTGGAAGAAGCTCGAGTTTCTTTAAATTTGAATAAAGCTTCGAGATCATCTCCGATTTTATCGGTTTCGTCGTCAAAGGCGTTATTGCCGTTATCATCATCTTCAGCTCCTAAGTGTTTGAATCCATCGAATACGAATTCTCCTTCAGGGGTTTCTGCTTTTTTATTTTTATTCCAGCGGATAAAACCTATATCTGTTAAAGCCATGGACACAGTAAGGTTGTCAAAGATTTTATAAGTTGCACCGAGATCGATAGCACCACCGATACCGGCGATTCCTAATTTTCCTGTGTCAAAATCGAATCCGTCGATTTCACCGTTACTGTCGGTTTCCAGGGTCACTCCGGCAAGAGACAAGTCGGCTATACCTTTACTTTGTATCATCCATCGTTCATCGGATAATGTCATAGTCATGCGGTCTATTCTTGCATCCAGATTCCCTGCACCGATTAACGCTTTCAGTTTAGCCCCTATCGTTAACCTGTCGTTTATGCGGTGAGCATGTCCTAATGCCAGCTCGACATAATTGTTGCTTTTCGCCCGTATATCTTTCATTTCGTATTGAGTAACCTCTCCGGTTTGGCCATTTTTCAAAAAGGCAAATAAGTCTTTAGGCAAGAATATATCGGTACTGCTTTTTACTGATAAATCAAAAGTATTGAATCCGTTAAATGCGAAAAATCCGAATGATAAAATCGTTTCATCGATATTTAAACTCAGGTTGTTCCGGTTCTTTAACGATCCTATAAACTCGTTTGATGAGATGCTCGGGTGGAATCCTGTTAATAATTCGTCTCCTGACGGATACAAAAAGTGAGATAAGGCCATGTTGCCGTTTATCTGGATATCGAGATTTCCTAATCCGGGGAAACTGAAGTATCCGTAATCATTTATTAAAGCCGGATTCAATCTATGGCGATAGGGCATCCGTTCTAAAAAATATGATGAATATAAGGTCTGTGCCGATACTCCTGCAGAGACCAAACATAGGATGAATATGATGATTTTCTTTTTCATTTTATGTATTTGTAAAGAGTTCGACATTGATTTTAGAAGTTATCGATATCAGCTTGAATACCTTTTACCTTTAAGGCGACTTTTGCTTTAATGGATTGGCTGGGTTTTAACGGAACACCGCCTATAGTACCTTCATTTGCCCCCAGTCCACCTGTAATTAACAGTTCCAAACCGTCCAGACGTCTTAAAGCTCCTGAGCCTTCTCGCTCTCTGACTTTAATTAAAAGAGTAGTTTCAGAAGTATTTGTCGATCCTGTTTCGCTATTATATGTGCCTGCAGCAACATACCCTTCTTCTTTTCCGTTGTCGAACGTGAAAGATAGATCGTTTGAATCGATAGTGCTGACACAACCTGTCGATAGCGGGATAACTTTCAATGCCAATTCTAAAGGCAGGCCGTTATATACGGTCGCTTTTATCGAAATTTCGCTCGCTGTCGCTTTTTCAAAAATGTCGTCTGTATCGTCTTGTATGTTATCGATTGTGTCTTTATATACGATATTGACATCTTTACCTAAAACGAAAGGTACATCTGCGTTGCAGTCGATCAGTACTTGAGAGCCTCCTTTTGAGAGATCTACCGTGTGCCAGTTTTCTCCTTCTACGGCTTTTGGAGTCGGAATAGCGTCTATTACTATACTGTCCGGAACGTCTTTGATTACGCTTTGCAGTTGACTGAACGGAATTGCTTCGAATCCTTCAGGAATACCTTTTGCTATGTATTCGGGTGTCGCTAATATGAATTTTGAAGTTTTAGCTGTTTCTTCTTCTGAAGGATTTAAATCGTCATAAGCTGCGATGGTCATGGTTTTATCGGGTCTTAATCCGCCTGAAGCTAAAGGATTTCCGTTTTTATAGGGAGTAAAAATCAGATCGACGTTGATAGGTACTCCGATCGGGTTTGTCGCAGTCAATTGGAAATTAGCATTCGGAAGATACAAGGCCGATCCTTCTTTCAGGTAGTCTGAAAGATCTCCTAAATTTATCGATGTGTGCGGATTATCGGAGATAACGTCTTCGTTGACTTCTCCGGCTGCCAATTGTATGTTCATCTGTTCTACATTTACAGATGTTTTGACATTTAGATTTTGAAGATCGTCGAGGCTGACGTTTCCGGACGATACGGAAGCTCGACCGGTTATTACCGCGTTCTTTTCAGGTAATATGAGTTTGTGATCTTCTGTCAGAATGTTTTGGAATTCACTGTCTGTGAAATCAAGCTTTGTAATATGCAGTTGATTATTATATTTCCATGTCCGTTCCGTAGAAGAACCTTTGATAAATTTTTGGTTTTTCAAAATCAGGCGTTGGCTTTTTTCTCCGGTTTCAGGATTAGTATAGTTTATTACACCTGAATTCTCGTCAAAAATGATGTATTGAGGAAAATCGATTATCAATTCATCGAATTGTAAATCTCCAGCTCCGTCTGTTATATTGATGTTCGCTTGCAGATTTACGGCAGTGTTCCCTTTCAGCTTAACCCATTTTAGGGCTTTTAGTTCTTTCGGGACATCAGTCTCATCAACTTCTATTTTTGCTGTATTATTTCCGAGATCGGCGGTAAACGATTCTGTCTCGACATCGGCATCAGCAATATTCAAGATACTTTCCTGAAGTTTGAAATCAATTTTCGAATTGTTGTTGAAGCTTTCTATTTTCTTGAATGTTGTGTTGCCCTTAGCATATGTAGTAAAAGTATTGACTTTAAATTGTGGCTCGAAAGACAACGATTTTGTTCCGTCTGTTTCGGTCTTTAGTGCTTTTTGAGAGAGATCTATCGATTTTAATTTTACTTGTTTGGTAAATCCGGTTTTCAATTCATCGATTGTAATGACGAGATTATCTCCATTCCATGTATTACCTGTTTTATCAAATTCGAAAGGAGTATTCGGATCGTTCAGGTTAATAGTTATCTCTCCTCCGGAAAGGTTTAATCCGGCAAGAGTAATAGGTTCGGATTTTAAGGTAAGTATAGAATTGTCGTCAAAATATACCTTGTTTATCTTTTTTACATCTTTGTTTATATTGGTAACCTTGATATCGGTACTGAAATTTGTCTGTTCTACATCTATTTTTAGATCTGAGACGGTAAGATCCATATCATCGATATTGATATTGGAGCTGCTTATGCTTATAGGCATAGAGACATCTATTGATGATAGATTAACTCCTTTTGTGATACCTTTTATGCTGATATATCCTGATTGAGAATAGTCGATCGATTCTTCAAATCCCGAAAATTCGCCTTGTGCAGCATCGATTTCCTTGTTATAACTTACCAGATTGAAGTTTACTATGTTATCGGTTAGTGTCAGATTTACATTGTCGAGCCTCAAAGTGTGACTATTTATTAATGAGCCTTTTGTCGGGTTTGAAATCTCGAATGTATTGGGAAATATTATTGTAAAATTTTTCAATGTTACGGTTGCCTCGGACAGATTTAGTGTATTTTTCAGCTGATCCATATCCATTTTCAGCTGTGCGGTTGTACCTTTGAATTTGATATTGGAAATGTGTGTTACTTCTACAGGACAACTTCCTTTTGCAACAATAAAAGAAGTCTGATGATCATCGAGTCGAAACTCTTTATCCATTATGCTGACTTCTCCATTATTCGGAACATTTATCGGAGTATTTTCCGAGATTTTCATGGATACATTTCCTGTAAAAGACTGGGTGATCTCAGGTTTATCGATTATGTTTTTTTTCAGCAACATATCCGGCTGATTCTCATCGATCTTTATGGGATCTATTGTCAGCTTTTCGAACGAAATGTTAAAGTCGGTAGATGTATTTATAGCATTGATCGATACCGGATCGAATGTCGGAATATCAGCTTTTACATTTTCTTTCTTGTGGATACCGTATTGATCGTCATCGGTAGTTAAATCTTCTATATCTTCAGGTTTTAATAAATCGCTGAGAAGTTTTGTCTCGGTTTCTCCTAAGGGAAATCCTAATTCTCCTCCAATTCCTACGATTGTAGAAATGTCTTTGGTAAGATCGTACTTTTTGTCTATACAGGAATATCCGAAAATAAGGAAACTCGGGCACAGAGATAACATAATTATCTTGCCGATAGTAAATTTCTTCGCATTCATGCGTAATCTCATTTTTGATAACTGGTGATTTTAAATTTGATATAAATCAATATTTTGCAAACATAGTATTTTTTTTTATTAAGTAATGTAACATTCTTGTAAAATTTTATGGATAATCCCATATATTAACTTTTTAACTTTATGAGTATTGAAAATTTTATATATCTTTCATTTATTGAATTTTCCGGGTTTTCAGATAATCGGTTTTTATG
>NZ_CEWDCG010000014.1:0-26244 GCF_982436375.1 Coprobacter sp.
TTGTTAATTTTTAATTTTTGAATCAGAAAGCCAACTGCTGATTCGCATTAATTATATAAAAATGCGCGAAAGATTTTTTCGCGCATTTTTTATTTTTTGTTCCGGCGCAAAGCCTGTACGATAATCTCTCCTTTAAAATAAATTATCAACGAACAAACGATGATCAGCATTCCTGACACCGTAGTTATCGTAGGATATTCTCCGGCAAGCATAACCCAACTCAAAACCGCACCTAAAATAGGATTGATAAGACGACACATATTTATATCCGAAACTTTAGCACCTCTAGACTGCAAAGCCATAAACCAAAAACTGAATGCAAAAACAGATATGAAGACAAGCACACCCAGGCTTACATAAAAGCCCGCAGGCTTACCGATAAACGAATGATATCCTTCGGTACAAATACCTACACCATAAATCAGAGCTCCTCCGAAAAACATTTGAACGGCATTCAGAAAAACAGGGTCTACCTTTCCTTTATCTTCAGAAACAGAGATAGCCGAATATCCTTGCAATATAATATTAAGCAACAGCAAAACTATTCCGCATATACTTTTCAGATCAAGCGGTTCTCCATCATTTCCCATGCCGATAATCAGAAGAAGCCCTGCGAAACTGACTATCAGACTAACGACCTTATATATATTGAGTTTATCATTCTTGGCTATCAAATGGGCAAGAAGGACATTTATAATAGGTGTCATACCCATAACAATAGAAGAGATAGCCCCGCTTACAAAATCAACGCCGAAATAAAACGCCGAGTATCCTAAAAACATATTGACAAAAATCAAATTCAAAAAAAGACGCTTATGCAACAATATCTCTTTCCACATACCCTTATGCCAAGTATACGCAAAAAGGATTATACCTACTGCCGTAAAACGTAATCCGGCAAAATTCATCGGAGTGAAATCATAACTCAAACCTTGTTTTATAAACGGATTTACGATCGCCCATAAAACCGATGCTGCAATCGCATATATCAAACCTTTTTTCATAATCGAGGGAATAAAATAAATCGGGGTAAAAGCAGGTTCTGTTCTTTATAAGAAAGTCAACGTACCGTTACGTGAAAACAACCCTGCTTAATTTCATATTTGACATAACAAGCATTTCTTTTTTTCAAGCTCAGCAATACCTCTGCCAAAATATGTTTCAATTGTTCCTTAGGGATCAAATAACGGTCATCCGTAGTAACAAAACGAGAATAAGCAATATCGAATGTGGTTCCGTAACGATGAGCTGAGTTGGCACTCGCATTCCCATTCCTTTTCCGCAAACGCTTAACATCTTGATCTACCCGGAGAACACTGGTAACCAAAATCTGATAGCTTCCTCCTCCCCGACTTTCCAGAGAATCGATAAAGTTTTTTCCGATAGTTTCCAACAATTCTTTCGCCTTCGGCACAAGGTAGGGTATAGAATGGGTAAGAGAATCTACTTTATAATATTCACAATCTGTTATCTCGCATAAATGCGTATTTCCTGACAAAGCCTCTTCCCTGGACGATGCCGGAGAAATTCCCAAACGACGAGCGGCTTCGAGATGCCGGTCATTCATATCGTTGAATGCCCGGGAAAAACGCCCGAATGGAATAATTTTCAAATCTTTCTCTATCGTAATTACCTTTTCTTTTGATTTCCCACAGGAAAAAGCAGATATCGCTAAAATAAAAATCAGGAAATAAACAATTCTTTTCACGCACTTATTTTTACGGACAAACTTAAAAAAAGTTTCCCGGTTACAAAAACAATCTTTGAAGAAATCCTGCATAAAACAAAAAGAAAAAACTTCATTCCAAATATTTTGTTATACCTTTAAGGTCCGTTTAAAAGAAATCTTAGAGAGCTATCGATATGATGAAAAAATGTACTTTGCCGGTTCTGGAAATGAGTTGTGCCGTATGTGCCAACAACGTAGAAAACAAAGTAAATTCATTATCAGGAGTCACTTCCGCTTCTGTCAACTTTGCAGCAAATACAATTACCATAGAATATGATCCCGAACAGATCACGTTGCCACAAATCAAAGCAGAAGTTCAATCTATCGGATATGATCTTGTTATAGATGAAGAAAATCAAGAAGATATACAAGAAGAAGCACAAAAAAGCCATTACGCTCTCTTAAAAAGAAAAGTAATCGTTGCATGGATTTTGTCTATTCCGATCATGCTCCTATCTATGATTTTTATGCACATACCCGGAAACGAATGGATTATGATGGTACTTACCTTGCCTATTCTGTTCTACTCCGGACAAAGCTTTTATATCCATGCGTGGAAACAGACAAAACAGCACACCGCCAATATGGACACTTTAGTAGCATTAAGTACATCGATTGCATTTTTATTCAGCCTGTTTAACACTATATACCCTCAATTCTGGACTAACCAAGGTATGGAGGCTCATGTATATTACGAAGCCGCCGGGATGATCATTGCATTTGTTCTTTTAGGAAAGCTAATGGAAGAGCGAGCTAAAAACAGCACGACTTCTGCCATAAAAGGACTTATGGGACTACAACCGAAAACTGCACGAAAAATTATTGAAACCGAAGAAATAGAAGTACCGATCGGACAATTGCAACCAAACGACAAAATCAGTGTACGTCCGGGAGAAAAAATTCCGGTAGACGGTATTGTAATCGAAGGAAATTCCTATGTTGACGAAAGTATGATCAGCGGTGAAGCTATTCCGGTAAAAAAACAATCGGGAGACCGGGTATTGGCAGGGACAATAAATCAGCGGGGATCATTTATCTTGAACGCAACCCAAGTAGGAAGCTCTACCGTACTCGCTCAAATTGTACGTATGGTACAAGAAGCTCAAGGCAGCAAAGCTCCCGTTCAAAAAGTAGTAGATCGCATTAGCAGTATTTTTGTCCCTATCGTCATCAGCATTTCTATAATAACATTTATTGTATGGATAATCATCGGGGGTAACCATTATTTTTCTTATGCCTTGTTATCAGCCGTATCGGTACTTGTCATTGCATGTCCATGTGCTTTGGGATTGGCAACCCCGACCGCACTTATGGTCGGGATAGGTAAAGGAGCAGAACGGCATATACTGATCAAAGATGCTTTTGCTCTTGAAAACTTATGTAAAGTAAATTGCGTCGTATTAGATAAAACCGGAACATTAACCGAAGGACACCCTTCGGTAAGTGATGTTCTCTGGATTACAGATTCTGATCAAACCTCCCAATCGGTATTACTTGCTGCAGAACAAAAATCGGAACATCCTCTGGCAATCGCAATTACCGAATATCTGAAAGGGAAGGGTGTCGCACCGGAAGAAATCAACTCATTCGAAAGTATTACCGGAAAAGGGATCGAAGTTGTTTTCGAAGATAGTAAATACTGGGTAGGAAGTTTGTCTTTCGCTCAAACACAACAAATACAATTACCGGAAAAAGCATTACAAAAAACAGAAATGTGGTCTAAGGAAAATAAAAGTATTATATATTACGGAAAAGAATCTTCCCTCATGGCTATTTTTGCTATCACCGACCCGCTAAAACCGACATCGGCTCAGGCAGTACAAACTCTTGAAAAAAGAGGTATAGAAGTGCATATGCTCACAGGCGATGGCAACAAAACCGCACAAATGATAGGCGAAACATTGGGTATCAAGCATATACAGGCCGAAGTCATGCCTACTGATAAAGAAACATATATACAGAATCTGCAGCAAAAAGGGAAAATCGTTGCAATGGTAGGAGATGGCATTAATGATTCTCAAGCTCTGGCCCGGGCAGATGTAAGTATTGCTATGGGAAAAGGTACAGATATTGCAATGGATGTAGCTATGGTAACGCTGATGACCTCAGATCTTTTATTGTTACCCCAAGCAATCAAACTTTCTCAAAGAACAGTCCGACTTATTCACCAAAATCTGTTCTGGGCATTTATCTATAATGTCATAGGTATTCCTATTGCCGCAGGAATATTATTCCCGATAAACGGATTATTATTAAATCCTATGTGGGCAAGTGCGGCAATGGCATTCAGTTCGGTTTCGGTTGTTCTGAACAGCTTACGTTTAAAATATAGCTAAACTCATCTTTGGCAATACTCCTGACGAGATAATAACTTTTTATCGTCTCCAGTTTTCCTCTTTAAAGGGAAAGAGATACGTAAAGTGATCAGATCCGAATAAATGAGAATAATCCAATAATTATTTTCATTTGTTCGGATCTATTTATTTAAATTTCTTTTCTCAAAAAAAGTCAAGAGACTGTTTAAATTTTCCGATAAAAAATAGGTCTATCGGTTTACCATATTTCTACTAAAAGATTCATTTTTTCATTCATAATGATAAAAAAAACGACTTTTTGTATTACAAAATAAATAAATTGCTTATTTTTGCACACATATTTGCATAATAAATACATAAAAAAACATTTTATCAATCTTTTATTTTGACACAAAAATTCGAAATCGTCTAAGAAAACGATCGTTTTTTCAATCAATATCTACTAAAATGGTAATTGTTTTTTTATTGAAGAGGATAAAATTATTAGATGTTTATAACTAATGTTTTACGTTAGCATAAAACAAGGGAAAATTAATTGAATTAAAATCGTCCGAAAAAACGATCGTTTTTTCGGACACAGTCAACCTAAACAGTAATTGAAATGAAAAGGAAATGGTTTATACTTCCTTATGTATTGGTGTTTTGCGTAATCAATATTTTTGCACAATCTAAAAAGCCCGAAGATAAATTTATGCCCGAATGGCATCTGCTATTCAATGACTCAATTATCGGAACAAATGTTTCTTCTGCACTCGCATGGCTACAATCACAAAAATTAAAACCGAAAAAAAATACTATCGTCGGAGTAATCGATTCCGGGACTGATACCACCCACCTTTATATACAAAAGGCTCTATGGCATAATAAAAAAGAAAAACATAATGGTAAAGACAACGATAAAAACGGATATAAAGGAGATGTTCTCGGATGGAATTTTTTAGGTACTTCCGATGGTTCTTTCAATATGAAAAGTGCCGGTACAGAAGAATTCAGGGAGTTCAAAAGATTATATCCTAAATACAAAAACTATCCGACCGACTCGGCAACAATGGCAAACGCGTCTCCCGAATTTATTTATTATCTGAAAATGAAAGCAGGAGCTCGTATCGAATCCTATTTCAAATTCACTAAATATCTGCAACAACAGGCAAATGCATACGAAGAGCTCACTAAACGGGCAAAATCGGCATATCCCGGTAAAGACTCTCTGAGAGTCATAGACATTATGAATATAGATGCAAACGATTCTCTATTCAATATATCTGTACAACTGATCGCCATCGACCTTATGAACGGCAGCAAAGATCGACTATGGCAAACTTTGGTCGACCAGCATAACGCAAAATTGAATCAGGCACAAACCCGTATCAAAAGCATAGAAGCAGACAAAGATAAACGACTGCTTATGGGCGATGACATACATAACGCATCCGACCGCTTTTACGGGAACCCCGACGTTATGTGTGATGATTACTTCCACGGCACATTCGTTGCCGGAATAATCGCAGCCCAACCAAACCCTGAAAATAAAATGATCGGTATTTACCCGACTGCAAAAATCATGACGATCCGGGCAGTTCCCGAAGGTGATGAATACGATAAAGACATTGCATCTGCAATACGTTATGCTGTCGATAACGGAGCTAAAATCATCAATATGAGTTTCGGCAAACAGACTTCTCCCGATGCCGATATGGTAGAAGATGCTATTCATTATGCTGCGAACCATGACGTTTTATTAGTTATGGCATCCGGAAATAACGGTACAGACTGCGATAAAAAAATCTACTATCCGCAAGGACTCGACAAAACGGGGAAAAGAATAGATAACTTGATCCGTATCGGAGCTTCGGACATAAACGGCAACCCCGGATCAATATCCAATTATGGAAAAAACAGTGTAGATATCTTCGCTCCGGGAATGGATATTACGTCTTTAGGTGAAAACAACGGATATACCACCTCAAGTGGGACAAGTATAGCTGCTCCTGTAGTAGCAGGTATTGCAGCCATCATCCGAGACTATTTTCCGAAACTGTCAGCCGGTCAAGTAAAAGAGATCCTGATAAAGAGTGTAACACCGATGAACTATAAACGGGTAAAAATCCCCGGATTGAATAAAAAAGGAAATGTCGCCACATACGATTCGTTATGTGTCTCCGGAGGAATTGTCAATGCTTTAAATGCCGTAAAAATGGCTCAACAATTGTCTTCAAAAAAGAACAAATAAGATGAAAAAATTATATTTAAAACTGTTTTCTTTCCTGTTTTTAGCAGGTATATTTCCTTTTCACAGTCTATGTCAAGACTATGTAAATTGGAATGTTGCCGAGAAATATACGGCAGATTCTCTGTCGGGACATTATCGCTCCTCTCTTTCAGCAACATGGATTCCTGACACTCACCACTTTTATTATGCCATAGAGAAAAAAGGCATGCGGAAATTCTACCTGGTCGATGCAACAAAAGGAAAAAAGAAATTGCTTTTTGATAACAAACGTTTAGCTGAAGATATTTCCCGGCTGACACAAACGAAATATACGCCTGAAGAATTAAAAATATACCGGTTAGATTTTTATAATAAAGATCTTAGTAAATTCTATATTCGCAAAAATAATAAGAACTTCGAATATGACGTAAACACAGGTAAAATCAAAATCGTTTCCACTGTTCCGGAAGTCAAGAAAAAAAGCACGGGAAGTGGTTTTCCCGCTATTCTCGGGAAAAAATCATGGGAAAAATATTCGAAAGACAATAAATTCTACATATACGGAAGAGATCATAATTTATATCTCTCACATAAAGATACGTTAGAAGATATACAATTGACAACCGATGGCGAACCGTATTTCTCCTATACTTCGAATAACAGTGAGAAACGAGATACGGCATGTTGCTATACGCTGGCCCGTTGGATAGATGACACACATATTATTTTCGCTTTCAGAGAGGATAAACGGGCAATCAAGACAATGACTTTGGTCAACAGTCTTGCAAATCCCCGCCCGACCACAGACACTTATAAAATGCCGATGCCCGGAGATTCGGGAGTCAGCCAGTATGACATAGCTCTTTTCAATGCAGATACTCAAGAAAAAATTCCGGTTTCCATAGCTAAATATCCCGATCAGAAAGTTGATATAAGCTATTCTTCAACTCCGGGATATGTATTTTTTACCCGGAGAAGTCGTCCTGCCGATTATATCGACTTGTGCAGGCTCGATATTCATACAGGAAAAGTAGAGGAACTGATCTCGGAACATTGCGCCCCACATATGAATATCCAACTTTTCAAATATCACCTCATCAATGACGGAAAAGAAATCATCTGGTGGTCTGAAAGAAACGGGAAAGGGCAATACTTCTTGTATGATAACAACGGAAATCTGAAAAACGCCATTACCCCTCCCGACATGGTTGCCGGAACGATTATGAAACTCGATACGCTGAACCGTACGATCATTGTCGAAGGATATGGCCGGGAAAAAGGGATCAACCCGCATTACCGATTTTTCTATAAAGTCAATTTGGACGGAAAAGGCTTCACGTTACTGACCCCTGGAAACGGAACACACAGTATAGATCTCTCTCCCGACGGAAAATACTTAATAGACAACTATTCACGCATGGATATGCCGACAGCCAGTCAACTGATAAAAATCGCCTCGCCTAAAAAGAACACGGTACTGGAGGAAAGCGATGACTCGGAACTAAGAGAGTTGGGATGGAAACCACCCGTGTTATTCCAAATAAAAGCGGCAGACGACTCGACCGATCTTTACGGAATCATGTATCTTCCGTTCAACTTAGATACGACCCGTCTTTATCCGATTATAACAAATGTATATCCGGGGCCGCAAGATGACCAGATTCCAAGAGCATTTACGGTCGATGATAATTATAATCAATCTTTAGCTCAACTGGGTTTTGTCGTTATCAACGTAGGATCAAGAGGAAGTTCTCAAATACGAGGACGGGATTTCCATTGTTTCGGATATGGAAATTTAAGAGATTATCCGTTGGCAGATGATAAACATGCGATCGAGACACTTGCCCGCCGTTATCGATTTATCGATCTCGACCGAGTAGGAATTTACGGACATTCAGGAGGAGGATTCCAAACCGTAGCTGCCATGCTCACTTATCCGGACTTTTACAAAGTAGGTATAGCCGCATCCGGAAACCACGATAACAATTTATACATACAGTGGTGGGGAGAAACTTATCACGGAGTAAAAACCCACACCGACAGCATAACGGGAAAAACCGTCTTTACCTGCAAAATTCCGACAAATAACGAATTAGTGAAAAATCTGAAAGGCCGGTTAATGCTGATCACCGGAGATGTTGATAAAAATGTACATCCGTCGACGACTTTCAGACTGGCCGACGCCTTAATGAAAGCAGATAAACGGTTCGACATGATGATTATGCCCGGAATGGATCATGGAGTAGGGAATACTTATTATTACAATTTGATCCGCTACTACTTTGTCGAGCATTTATTAAACCCGAAAAAAGAACACATAGATATCATTCATCACAAGTAATTAAAACAAGAAAGTTTTGTATGAAACTCAAGCAAGTAATAGTGAAACGCATGTATTTATATCCGACAATATTGGCGGTCTTCATGCTGATGACTTCCGGAATAAATGCTTTTGCACAGGACAAGTCCGACAAAATCAAAATTACCGGAACGGTCTATGATGAAACAAAACAACCGTTAGCGGGGGCTTCTGTACGAGAAGAAAGAACAAGTAACGGAACAATTACCGACCAAGACGGGAATTTTACGATTTATGTAAAAAAAGGAAGTACTATCCGTATCTCTTTCTTAGGGCTCGAATCGAAAGTAATGACGGCAAATATCGCAGGGAAGTTCGATATTATGCTGAAAGACAACACTAAAGAACTGGGTCAAGTGGTTGTGACGGGATACGGGAAAACGACTAAAGACCGGGTCACAGGTTCTGTCGGCATAGTAACCGCCAAAGACTTGAAAGGATCTCCTACCGCCAATATAGACCAGCTTCTTCAAGGGAAACTGGCTGGCGTCAGCGTACAAGCCGTTTCAGGTCGTCCGGGAGAATCTTCCACGATCCGCATACGCGGAACAAGGTCATTGACAAAAGAAAGCGCCGATCCGCTCTGGGTTATAGACGGAGTTCCCTTGCAACGTAATATCCCTAAAATCAACAATAGTCGGTTATCAACAGGAGATTTCAATGACATCTTCACCAGCGGAATCGCAGGAATAGATCCGAATGAAATCGAGTCAATCAGTGTCTTAAAAGATGCTTCGGCCGCCGCAATTTACGGTTCTCAGGCTGCTGCCGGAGTCATTGTCGTAACGACCAAACGCGGGAAAGCAGGAAAAATGCAGATCAATTACTCAGCCAATATGACGTTTGTTACCAAACCTCCCCGCAGCGCAAACCTAATGAACTCTCAAGAAAAATTAGCATGGGAACAAGAATTATGGGATGAATTTTCGGCTACAGGATATCAACAATATGCAGACGGAGATGCAACCGCCTATTATCCGGTAATCGGAATCGTCGGTATGATACGTTCGGGAAAAGGTGATTTCAAAGATTGGACGAAGTCCGAACAAGATGCCTATATCACCCGATTAGGCCAGCACACGACCAATTGGTTCGACGAGATATTCCGCACCTCCATTTCAAACAGCCATCACCTCTCGTTTTCCGGAGGATCGGACAAAAGCACATACTACGTATCTGCGGGATATAACCGCAATAACGGTTTGGTAAAGAAAAGTAATTACGATCGTTACAACGTCAGTGCAAAAATCGATATGAAGCCCAATAAACGGGTTACATTAGGGGTGACTACCGATATGGCCTATCAAATCTCTCGGGGAGCATCCCTAAATGTCGATCCGTTCAAATACGCCTATTTCGCCAACCCGTACGAAATGCCGTACAACAGCGACGGTTCTTATGCCAAAGACCAAACATACTTTACATTAGCAAAATACAATGGCTCCATAAGGTCTCAGATTCCGTCGAACGGTTACAATATTCTGCGAGAGATAGAAAATACTTCGACCGAAGCGAAAAACGTAAATGTGAATGTAAATGTGAATTTAGGTATCTCAATCTTGAAAAATTTGAAATTCGAAGGATTGGGTTCTTACAGCTACACCAGCAATATCTCCGAAAATATCAACGGACAAGACACGTATGCCGCATGGGAAGACCGTCCGTTCGAAGGAACTACCAATTCCTCTACTCGGACCTATGGTTCTATCGCACAATCCACAGCATTCAACCAGAGTTACAGTTTGCGGGGACAATTTCACTTTTCACAAACATTTGCCAATATACATAATATAAGTCTGCTTGCCGGATCAGAGATCAGACGGCAGTATGCCAAAAATATCTACTCCAAAAGATACGGCTACGACACGGTAACCGAAAACTCTTCTACCCCGGTATATCCGAGCGATCAAAAAGTAGATTATGATAAACTTGTTGAATTTGCCGCCCTTATGGACGGTTATTCGGGACAAAGCACCGATGAAGATGCAATGGCATCATTTTATGCTTCATTAGACTATGTATTGATGAATAAATATGTACTTAGCTATACAATGCGTACCGACGGGTCGAACCGTTTCGGAAGCAAAGAACAGTTCAACCCGACCGGTTCTTTAGGTCTAAGTTGGAATATGGGTGAAGAAAATTTTATGTTCCGTCTAAAACCGGTTCTCAGTTCTCTGCAATTCAGAGTATCGGGAGGATATACGGGAAAAGTTAACGCTTATGCAACCCCTTATATCATAATGATATACGACAAGAATTTCCGAAAAACCGATGAAACCTATTACCGTATGGGATATATTAAAAACCCTCCTAATCCGAAACTCCGCTGGGAACGCACGTTCGATATCAGTGGATCGGTAAATGCCGGTTTTTTCAATGAACGCATGCAAATAGAAATCGGCGGATACCGTAGTTTAGGTAAAGATATAATCAGCAGAGTTTATGTCCCGTATTCTACAGGATTCGATGACCAATCATACAATACATCCAAGATTTTGAATAAGGGGGTCGAAGCGACCGTATCGGGACAAATCGTCAAAACAAAAGATTTTAAATTGAACGTTTCAATCAACGCTGCATACAATGCCAATAAATTAGTAGAGTACAATTCACCGTACAGTTCCTACAGTACCGAGCAAGAAGGATACCCGACCAGTTCTCTTTTCTCAGGTATATGCACCGGTATTGATCCTAAGTTAGGAATATATACTTACAAACTGCGTTCCGATACCGACCGAAAAGAGAACAACTACCGAAAAGATTCGAATAATTACCGTTTCTATATCGGGACTTCCAATGCTCCTGTAAACGGAGGATACTCGGTCAATTTCTCTTACAAACAATTTTCATTGGGAGTAAGCGGAAACTACTCTATCGGCAATAAGATAAACAGCGAGATCTCCTCTCCTGCATATTATAGTGTAATAGGAGGAAAAGTACAAAACAGTCCGCAAACATCCCGTAGCGATCTCTACGTAAACCACCTGAATGTTTCGAAAGATGTGGTAAACCGATGGACAGAATCCAATCCGATTACCGATGGATATCCAAGACTGGTCGATGCATACGGAGCCAAAATACTTATTGAAGGAAAAGAATTGACAGATTATATGACAAATTTGAGTTATATCACTAATGGAGCTTTTATTGAAAATATCTCCTATTTCAAGATCAGCAACATCTACCTCAATTACAGTTTTCCTGACGCACAGTGGATGCGGAAAGCCCGCATCACGTCATTCGGACTCACCGCATCGGTCAGCAATGTATGTATATTCAGTAACTACTCGGGAATAGACCCCGAAACACCGGGTGCCGTATATCCCCAAGCAAGGAATTTCACATTAGGACTTAATATCGGATTCTGATAAATTATGACATTATGAAACGACTATTTATAACATACCTTCTATTCTTAAGCCTCTCTTCTTGCAAGGAATTTCTCGATATCAAACCTCATGAAGAGACTATACCTCAAAGTGCAGAAGAGTTTTCGGCTCTCTTACATACCCACCTTAATGAACTGGACTACGGAGAAGAGTCGGCAATTATTCCGAACAGTAGCCAGATAGCAACGAACGAATCGGCCTGTGACAACTTGGAAGTCGCACTTACCCAAACAGATGGTGGATCTTTATTAAAAAATTACATTGCTGATATAGCCATTCCAGAAAGGATCTATTACAATTATTACAAAATTATACGAGACTGCAATATTATACTCGGAGAAATGAAAGATATTGAGTCGGATATGGCAAAGAACATATTAGGCACCGCTTATGCCATGCGGGGAGTTTGCTATTACGAGTTGATGCGACTCTATTGCGATGTATATGATCCTCTACAAAAATCGCAATTGGGACTGCAACTGGTCACGACATTCGATATGGAAGAACGTCCTATCCGTAGCTCCTTAGAAGAAACAATGATACTCATTGAAGAGGACTTGAAAAAAGCGTTGTCCTATAACGTCCAAGAACCGATATGGCGGTTTACCGCAGATGTTGTAAAAGGATATCTCGCCCGTTTTTATTTCTGGACCCGACAATGGGATAATGCCATTTATTACGCAGAAGAAGTGATAAAAAGTCATCCCTTGGTAGATAGGGAAGGATACAAGGCCATGATGGAAAACGGTTATTCTCTGAAAGGGAACATGCTGATAAAGTCGGAACTGATTTCCTCTTCCAGTAGTGAACAGGAAGGAGCAGGCACTTATGAGCCCCTTAATTACAGACCTGTCAGCAAACGGTTTCTCGATACATTCAGCAATACGGAAAAGGCCAACGATATACGCTATGAAATGAATTTCTCGAAAAAACGTATCGCTACAAAATTTATTTTCTCAGGCATGCGTAGTGCCGAAATGCTTCTGATCAGAGCGGAAAGCTACTATCACAAAGGCAGTGAAGACCTTGCATTGGCGGATATCAATACCTTGAGAGGAAACCGCATATTGAACTACGAACCGTTGACACTATCTTCTCTGCCCGAACCGATACCCGGAACCGATTACATTACTCAGGACGTAACCGGAGTACCGCTCACCAAACTGATGGCATTGATACTGACCGAGCGTCGCAAAGAGCTGTTCCTCGAAAACGACCGCTTTTATGAACTGAAACGAAACGGATGCCCAGAGTTTTGGGTTGCCGTAAACGGACAAAAATATACCAACCGAAAGTTCATGTATAACTTCCCCATCCCGATACGCGACACCAAACTTATTCCCGGTCTGCAACAAAATGAAGGTTACGAAGATTATATAATTAACTAAAAATGAAGTTATGAAACTATTAAATAAACTAATATTCGGAACAACTCTTTTTTTCGTATCAGCTGTTTTTTCAGCATGCGACTCTTACGAGGATGAAGCTCCTCGCGTAGATAGCAATAACTCCTATTTTTATTTTCCAAGTACAGAGTTAACCTCATCGGAAAGAGCCGAATACGAAGCAATAAAAAAGGAATATCAAGACAATATAGGAAACTGACAATATACGAATCTCTCTCCAAATAAAATTTTAAACAAATTATAAAAAACGATTTTTCCACTAATTAATTTATTAATCTAAAAAACAGAACAAAATGAAAAAAACAGTGTATGCAATGGCTGCCATTCTGCTTTCTTTAGGATTTGCAGCCTGTTCGGAAGACGATGATGAAAAAGATGTTTTCGATGATGTAACGACAGAATTAACAGACGATGTTATTTACTCGTTCTCATACGACAATGCAACGATGTTCGAAACGGCAACAGTCGAAATTTCTCTTTTGAAAAAAGAAAACTCCACTCAATCTTTTACTGCACCGAAGGATATTACATTCCCGATCGTCGTAGATGAAACATCTACTGCCGTAGAGGGTACGCATTTCGAATTCGATGGAGAAAAAGCACTCACCGTAGCAAAAGGAGCGTCGAAAGGTACACTCAAACTGAAACTGTTACAAAAAGAAGAAGGTAAAGATGTCATCGTCCTGAAAATACAGAAACCCCAAAACGATACCGACCGGTTTTTCTTAGGAAATAACGAATCGGTTACGATCAAGATCGCCGGAGAAACAATCGAAGTAATCAAAGGTACATGGAGTAACTGCACATGGGATAATAAAGCATATTATGAAATGATGTATGATATAACAAACTTCCCCCAAGTAGCTACAGAAGACCAAATTACGATCACTGATCAAGGTGTTGAAGTTAATTTAAAAAGCGATCTGAAAAATTATTTCGTCGGTAACAGCAGCCTGCAATATGTAGGAGAAAAGATTTTCCATTTTATGGACGATTATACGATTACAAGAAATGTTGCCGTATTTATCTTGGATAATATCAACGCCAACTTTTCAGCAACAAGTTCGACAATTAAGGACTCTCGAGTAGGATTTACCGTAATCAAAGACGAAAACAACGAAGAGGTTCTCGAAATGTTTATTTACTCTTATGAGCCGACGGAATTCCTCGTTGAAGATTATGAGGGTATGAAAGATTTTGCAACAGAAGATGAACCGGCTATGTATTATTATCCGTTGCGTTACCACTTCAAACGGGTACAATAACTATATATACAATTTACAAAAATAGGAAATGCTTTCATCGGCATTTCCTATTTTTTTGTATAAACGTTTTTGTTACTTTTGCTGTTGTAACTCTAAAAGCCTATTTGAATT
Source organism: Coprobacter sp. (assembly GCF_982436375.1). Classification (NCBI taxonomy): domain Bacteria; kingdom Pseudomonadati; phylum Bacteroidota; class Bacteroidia; order Bacteroidales; family Barnesiellaceae; genus Coprobacter; species Coprobacter sp. The sequence goes on from NZ_CEWDCG010000014.1 coordinate 14,787, forward strand.
TTACTCAGATCAGGTTTGAGAGTTTCTTTCGAGGATGTTTTTCTGTTTTTACGAGGAGGATAGCGGGCTTATCTGACGAGGGAAAACAGAAAAAAAGACCGGAAGAAAACACAAAGATGACCTGATAATATTTTTTGATTGGAAAATTCAGACAGGCTCTAAAACCTAATTTCAAAAAAATGGAAACAAAGAAATTTAAAACAAACGCCAAATGCAGAGGATGTGTTGCCAAAATAGCAGAATCACTCGATAAAATACTACCTCGCGAACAATGGGATATAGATCTGAACAGTACAGATAAAATGCTATACGTAACGTCCGATCAATCGGATGCCGTCATCATAAAAGCGGTTAGCGATGCCGGATTTAAAGCCGAAAAAATCGATTAGGCCCTATAAAGAAATAACGGAACTATGGGAAACAGACTTGATAATATCATGTAATGTTCGTTCTTTAACAGAATGAACAACAGATACGATAGCGTACCTACACCTCCCCTTTATATTACAAAATAAAAGCGATTCCGTTATTTCAATATCATTTTATTGCTATTACCGTCCTTTTCTTTAACTTTGCACAAGTTAAACAACTATAATTATGGACGAACAGATAAAGCAAATTGCGATCCGGTTAAAAGGACTGCGCGATGTACTCGACCTGACTACTCAAGACGTAGCTCAGGCTTGTGGCATTTCTGAAGAAAAATACATAGCATTAGAATCGGGAGAACAAGATATTCCCGTAAGTATATTACATCAAATCAGCCTGCATTACGGTATAGACTTATCTGCACTGATGTTCGGTGACGAACCGCGCATGAATGCATACTTTTTAACCCGCAAAGGAAAAGGAGCTGCCGTCGAGAGAACGAAAGCTTATAAATACCAATCTCTGGCAGCCGGATTTATGAACCGTAAAGCCGACCCGTTTATCGTTACCGTAGAACCGGGAAACGAATCAGCCCCCGTACATTTGAACAGCCATCCGGGACAAGAATTCAACCTTGTGATCGAAGGACACATGATGCTGCAAATCGGAGACAAGCAATTGTTCCTTAATGAAGGCGACAGCATTTACTTCGACGCTAACCGTCCTCACGGCATGAAAGCCCTTGATGGTAAACGAGTTCAATTCCTTGCTATAATTATCTAATTAAAGTCCTATTTTTATAATATGTTAGAAAGATTTCTAAAACAAACCTCTTTTTCGTCACAAGAGGATTTTATGCAGAATTTTAAAGTTCTCGTACCTGAGAACTTTAATTTCGGATATGACGTCGTTGACGAATGGGCTCGGATCGCTCCAGAAAAAAAAGCCCTTTGCTGGACAAATGATAAAGGAGAACATATCGATTTTACTTTTGCCGATATAAAAAGAGAAAGTGACAAAACCGCCTCCTATTTCCAATCATTGGGTATAGGACACGGAGACATGGTTATGCTCATTCTGAAGCGAAGATTTGAATTCTGGTTTTCTATCATAGCACTCCACAAATTAGGAGCAGTATGTATTCCGGCGACACACCTCCTTACCGAAAAAGATATTATATATCGCTGTAATGCAGCCGATATAAAAATGATCGTAGCAGTAGGAGAAGATATTGTCACAGGTCATGTAGACCGTTCTTTGGCCGCATCTCCGTCTTTACAGCACTGCGTATCGGTAGGTCCTGTGATTCCGAAAGGCTGGGACGATTTCCATGCCGGTATCGAGGCGGCAGCACCATTCTCTCGCCCGGCATTCGTCAACACAAACGAAGACACCTCTCTCCTTTATTTTACGTCCGGAACTACAGGTAACCCTAAAATGGTAGCACATGATTTCACCTATCCTCTGGGACATATCATTACCGGAAGCTTTTGGCACAATCTGAACGAAAAAAGTCTGCACCTGACCCTGGCCGACACGGGTTGGGGGAAAGCCGTATGGGGGAAATTATACGGGCAATGGATCGCCGGAGCAAATGTATTTGTTTACGATTTCGACAAATTCACGCCTGCAGATGTATTGGGTATGATAGAAAAATACCATATTACTTCATTCTGCGCCCCTCCTACCGTATTCAGATTCTTAATACGAGAAGATCTGAGCAAATTCAATATTTCGTCCCTAAAATATTGTACGATTGCGGGAGAGGCTCTGAATCCTAAAGTCTATGAGGAATTTTATCGCATTACCGGCATTAAATTGATGGAAGGTTTCGGACAGACGGAAACGACCCTGACTGTCGCAACCTATCCGTGGGTAGAACCTAAACCCGGTTCTATGGGAATACGCAATCCCCAATATGACATCGATTTGCTGACGAACGACGGACGATGGGCAGAAGAGGGAGAACAGGGACAAATCGTAATCCGTACCGATAAAGGGAAACCGCTGGGACTCTTCAAAGAGTATTATCGTGACCCCGAAAAAACAAAAGAAGCTTATCATGACAACATCTACTATACCGGAGATGTTGCTTGGAGAGATGAGGACGGATACTATTGGTTCGTAGGTCGTGCCGACGATGTAATTAAATCATCGGGCTATCGTATCGGTCCGTTCGAAGTAGAAAGCGCTTTAATGACTCATCCGGCAGTCGTAGAATGTGCAATCACGGGAGTTCCCGATGAAATACGCGGACAAGTAGTCAAGGCAACCATCGTTTTGGCAAAAGATTACAAAGAACGTGCCGGAGAAGCTCTCATCAAAGAAATACAAGATCACGTAAAACATGTTACAGCTCCTTACAAATATCCGCGAATCGTAGAATTTGTAGAGGAATTGCCGAAAACGATCAGTGGAAAAATCCGACGGGTAGAGATACGGGATAAAGACCATAAATAAAATACACATATATGTTAAGCAACGATTGGTTTGCCGGAGAATCGGAATCGGATAAAGGTAGGATTATCACGCGGGGACGTATGTTTGCCGAAAACGGTAACACCTCCGGGGTATTCCGTACCCGGGTAGAAATACAATGGAAATACAAAGGGGAAACAGACGGTATGCCGTCTGCCGATGAAACCGAAGTGATAGACCGGATCATGAATTTGCTTACAGAAGCACTCGAAAGATCGAAGATCGCAATTCTAACGGCTATTCATATCGGCGGCAAGCAAGCTTTATATGTTTATTATACACAAGAATTACAAGCCTTTTCGGGAAAAGTAAACGAGCTATTAGGAAAACTTCCGTCCTTACCTATACAAATAGGTGCAACCGGAGACCCTGATTGGACAGACTATAAACAAATGCTTAAAAAATTCGGAATCAATCATTAAATAACTATTCTTTTTATGTTTCAATATAAACGAATAGCGGTAAAAATAGGTAGTAATGTACTGACACGGAAAGACGGTACTCTCGATATTACCCGAATGTCGGCTTTGGTAGATCAAATAGCCGAACTGCATAAAGCCGGAATGGAAATCGTTCTTATCTCATCCGGAGCTGTCGCGTCGGGACGCAGCGAACTGAAACAACATCGAAAATTGGATGCGGTTTCGGCCCGACAATTATTTTCGGCCGTAGGTCAGGCTAAACTGATAAACCGTTATTTCGAACTTTTTCGCGAGCATGGAATTGCTTGCGGTCAAGTATTGACGATGAAAGAGAATTTTGCGACCCGACAACACTATCTCAATCAAAGACACTGTATGGAAGTCATGATCGAAAACGGAGTTATTCCTATCGTGAACGAAAATGATACGATCTCGGTAACCGAACTGATGTTTACGGATAATGACGAACTTTCCGGTCTGATCGCATCGATGATGAATATGGAAGCTTTGATTATACTCAGTAACATCGACGGCATTTACAACGGTAATCCCGAAAATCCTCAAAGCCGGGTCATTACGGAAATTACAGGAAACAGACAGAATCTGTCCGAATATATACAGACAAAAAAATCTTCTTTCGGAAGAGGGGGGATGCTGACGAAATGCAATATAGCAAGAAAAGTCGCGGACGAAGGAATTATGGTTATTATCGCTAATGGCAAAAAAGAGAATATCCTTCCTGACGTATTGCGAAAAAACAGCAATACGGTATGTACCCGGTTCTTACCGGCAGAGAAGCCTGCATCCAGCATAAAAAAATGGATCGCTCACTCCGAAGGCTTTGCAAAGGGAGAAATACACATCAACGCATGCGCACAAGAGACATTGATGTCTCATCAGGCCGCAAGTCTATTGCCGATAGGCGTAACCCGGATCGAAGGAGATTTCGAAAAAGATGATATCGTACGAATTTTTGATCATGAAGGGAATCAAATAGGAGTAGGACGTATCGGATATAACAGCGAAAAAGCTCGTTCTCTCATCGGGAAACAGGGTGCTCGTCCCCTTATTCATTATGATTATTTATATTTAGATTAATCTTCAAACGGTATATTCATGAAACAGGTTCAAAAACCTATCTATCTTTTGCTTTAAAATAATATAACTATTTATACACTCATAACTACACACACATGAAAAAATTTTTGAAGTATTATCTGCTAATATCGGCAGTATGTTTTTGGCTCATAGATAGCCATGCCGAAACGAAGGATTTAAGTCCTCAACAATACTATGAACAAATGCAACGGAAACTGGCTACAGGCTGGAATACTTGGGATACCCGCAGTGCCCTTACGCATGTGCTGCTCCCTTACGGTGCAGCTATCGACCTACACGTAATCGACGGGAAAGGGATACGAAAAAATTCCTTTACCATAGGAAGCGGCCTGTTACATGCCGGACCACATACTTATGACGGAAAATATACCGATATAAGTCTTCGATGGAACGATCAAAAATTACGGATCGAGAGTTCTGCCGATTCTTTAGAGAACATTATTCGAATTACTCCTTTAGAAGAAAATAATCCGGAAGGGAAAATCATCGTGGTCTTAAAAGGCGTGTGGCAACGCGATGTAAAAATACAAGTTAACGGTCAACAATTTCAATTCCGCCCTGGCAACCTAAAACAAGAAATCAAAGGTCAAGCGTACGGAAAATGGATAAAAAGCGAACGGAACGAGATCACATTCTCTACACAAGAACCGGTTACCATTTGTTGCGGCTCAGATATAGAACCGGTAAAAGCCCAAAACAAATTACGTGAATCCGCCGATCGTTTCGTAAATAACAACAAGAAACAGTACGGAGACGATTATGAGGTATATAACGCTATGCAGAATGTTCTTTCCTGGGACAATATATACGACCCGACCATCCGCAAAGTTATTACCCCTGTTAGCCGGGATTGGAATATAAACTGGAGTTCTAATCCCAACTACGGAGGATTCGTACTTTTCTGTTGGGACTCTTATTTTGCCTCCATGATGTTTTCGGCTGGGAATCGGGAACTTGCTTACGCCAATGCAGTCGAAATAACCAAATCGATTACGGAATCGGGCTTCGTTCCTAATTTCTATTCAGGAAATGATTATAAGTCGAGAGACCGCTCCCAACCCCCTGTAGGATCATTAGCTGTATGGAGTCTATATAAGAAATACGGAGACAAATGGCTGTTAGAATTACTTTATCCCGATCTTATCAGATGGAACCGATGGTGGGATAAGAACCGAAATATCGACGGATTATTATGTTGGGGATCTTCGCCCTATCCTCGGGTAACCTATCGCAATCATGAATACGGCAGCGTCAACAACCATTACGGAGGTTGTTTGGAATCGGGACTGGATAACTCCCACATGTTCGACAATGTACCGTTCGATACCGAACGACACATGCTTCTACAAAACGATGTCGGGCTATCGAGCCTTTATATTATGGATTGCAAATTATTGGCACTTATCGCTCAAGAGTTAGGATATAAAAAAGATGTAAAAGAACTCAGAAAACGAGCAAAACAATACAGCATCGAATTACAAAAATTGTGGGATGAAGAAGAAGGTCTTTACTACAATCGAAGAACCGATACGAGAAAAAAGAATCCACGTATATCTCCGACCAACTTTTATCCTATGTTGGCAAATATTCCCAGCCAAACTCAAGCTGAACGTATGGTAAAAGAGCATTTGATGAATCCCCAGGAATTCTGGGGAGAATGGGTTATTCCCGCTACTCCCCGCAACGATCCGGCTTTCAAAGACAATGATTACTGGAGAGGCCGCATCTGGGCTCCTCTCAATTTTCTTGTATATATGGGATTACAGAATTACGACTTACCTGAGGTGCGCAAAGCTGTCGCCGAAAAATCGAAAGTGCTGTTATTGAAGGAATGGCTTAAAGACGGATCGGTGTATGAAAATTACGACTCGGTTTTAGGAGAAGGTCCGCATAGACGCAGCGACCGTTTCTACCATTGGGGAGCACTGCTGAGCTATATAGCATTAATCGAAGACGGTTATATTGCCCCAATAAAAATAAATGATTAGAGAAACCGGTTATCACAAATACAAAAATAGAGCAGGCAAAGACAACTCCTTACCTGCTTTATTTTTTATCTGCAATATTTTTCACATATTTATACCCTACAAGAAAAAATACTATTTATTATAAATATACTAAAGCACACCTCATATATATTCAAAAACAATTTGTATCTATCTAAAGCAGCTTTATTACCATAACAGATCCTATCCTTTGAAAAATGGTTCAATGGTACAGTATATATATGATTTCTACGGTCGATGTATATGCAATTCTTATTGCATCTTTCAATAAAAAAATATTCCGGTAAAATTTTTTCTTAATAAAACGGGGATCACAAACAGAAAAAATGGAAAGAAGACTTTTATAATTTAAATCTTTATCTGAGGCCATTAAAAGTATTATAAAAACCACACCCTGATTGGTTATCAATCAGGGTGTGGTTTTTATAATAAACATTCACACAAAAGCGAATTATTCAAAGAACTTATTTCTCCTTTACTACCGTCTTTTTCGTTGCAGATTTAGTTTTACTTTCTCCGGCTACAGCTTTTTCTGCTTTCACCCGAGCAACCTTTTCCGCCTTTGCAGACTTTAATTCTTTACGCAATAACTCTATCTCGGACGCCTGATTACGAATAGTAGTAATCAAAGAGTTCAATTCTTCATTTTCAATCGAATCAGGATATTGAGCTTTTACCCGCACAATAAAATCGCTCAAAACATTCATATAGTTGGTAAATGCTTCATAAGGCGAATCATAAGGACTATAATGACTATGTACCGCACCATCGGAAAAATGCTTAGTACACATATAATAAAAATGGTCGCTCGCCTGCAAATAATTCCAATCTTGTTTTAACCGACGGTCATTGCACAGCCGCACCCGTTCTGCCATAGAATACAACTTTTCGAAAGCTTCGTTCTGAAGCAAATTCCCTAACCAAGCGCTGGTATCCCGTTCCTCATCAGCCCAAGATATGGGATAAGTAACAGATAAAGAATCTACCGGTTTCAATTTAGAAATAATCTCAGTAGGAGTAGAAAATGAGATACCTTTCTCTTCGGCAAAACGGGGAAGAGCCTTCATAAACTCAAAAATACCGGTTTCCCGGGGTTGCAGTTCTCCTAATGTTTCATAATTCATAAACAGATTTATAATCTGTTCTGTTTCAGGAAGAGCTGTAATCCAGTTTATAAACTTATCGGCAGTCAACGGATATTCATTCCACTCATAGTTCGAAAATCGAAAAGAAATATCATCGCTCAATTTAGAATTTTTAAGAAGCAGCTTCAGTTTCGGAGCAGCAGCCGAACTGTACAAATAATTCGGGCTTTTCCATCCTAAAATATGCTTAGCTCCCTCCGTAATACACCCTTTAAATCCCATAGATGCAACCATCCCGGCTATTTCATCGGAATAGATCAACTCGGTATTGCGAAATACTTTAGGCCGTTGACCGAACAACATTTCGATTTTATCATCGTGCATTTTGACCTGATCGACAAATTCTTCCGGATCTTTAAGGGAAGCCAAAGAGTGTGCATACGTTTCGGAAAGGAACTCTACACATCCTGTCTTTGCCAAGTCCCTCATACTATCTATAAATTCCGGTACATAAATCTCGAACTGTTCCAATGCAACTCCGGAAATCGAAAACGCGACTTTAAATTTCCCGTTCGAGTTCTTGATCATCTCCAGTAAAGTATAGTTTGCAGGAATATAAGAACGGTGAGCTATACGACTCATTATTTCTTCATTATTAAAATCGTCATAGTAATAATGATCGTTGCCTATATCAAAGAAACGATAACGTTTCAAACGGAACGGCTGATGAATTTGAAAATAAAAACAGATGGTTTTCATATCATGTTATTTTTTATTTCTGATTAATTAAAACATAAGGCCTATCTATCGGTAAATTACTTTATTATAAATGTCAATTACTTTTTGACCGGCATACACCCATTTGATCTCATCGACCTCTTTTTTCCCTTCAATCTTTAATTGCTGGTACATTGCAGGATAGGTAATTATCGAGTAAATAGCATCTGCCATCGCATCAACATCCCAATAATCGGTCTTTATTGCATTCGTCAAAATTTCCGCACATCCCGATTGTTTCGAGATAATAGAGGGAACTCCCACCTGCATGGCTTCAAGAGGAGATATCCCGAACGGTTCAGAGACAGAAGGCATTACATAAACATCGCTCGCTTTCAACATTTCATAAACCTGCTTTCCTTTAAGGAAACCTGTAAAATGAAAATGATCCGAAATATTGCGTTGAGCGGCGAGGCGTATCATCTTATTCATCATATCCCCGCTTCCCGCCATAACGAAACGTACATTATTATTTTTCCGCAATACCTGAGCCGCAGCCTCTACAAAATATTCAGGACCTTTCTGCATCGTAATGCGCCCTAAGAACGTTACGACTTTTTCTTTTGTATTGCGAGGTATATTAATAGCCTTGATTTCTTCACTCAACGGCTCGACAGCATTATGAACGGTTGTTACCTTGGCCGGATCGATATTATATTTTTCAATAACCGTCTTACGTGTCAAATTACTTACGGTGATAATATGATCTGCCTGATTCATACCATCCTTTTCTATGGCATAAACCGTAGGATTTACATTTCCCCGACTCCGATCGAAATCTGTCGCATGTACATGTATCACCAACGGCTTTCCGGTCACTTGTTTGGCATGAATCCCTGCCGGATAAGTAAGCCAGTCATGAGAATGAATCACATCACAAGGATAGGTTCTGGCAATCACTCCGGCAACAATAGAATAATTATTGATTTCTTCCAACAGGTTATCAGGATATCGACCCGAAAATTCTATACATCCCAAATCATTAAGATGCATATAATTGAAATCTGCATAAATATGATCTCTCAGATTAAAATATTCTTGAGGATCCATATATCGTCCTAACCGATCTCGTACTTGCTCCCAAGAAACATCACGCCAAGCAATCGGTGTATTACATGCTCCTACAATATGGGCAAAACTTTTATCTTCATCTCCCCATGGCTTGGGTATAACAAACGTAATATCCATATTTCCGCATTCAGACATACCTTTGGTAAGTCCATAGCTGGCAGTTCCCAAGCCTCCGAGAATATGCGGTGGAAATTCCCACCCGAACATGAGTGCTTTCATACAACTTCGGTTTTAAAAATGGTTGTATTTTTTTAATAAACTCAATACTCTCAATATCTCTCCTACATTCACCGCAAAACTGATAGCTCCACGTCCCATGTAAGGAGGATTTCCGTCAAATAACTCGGAAATTGTTCCGATACAATTATTAGACATCTCCTCTTCATAGCCGATCAACATCCGTTCCAAAAATGAAACTCCGCTCAACCCGAATATCTTGAGATACGCCTCTGCATAAGCTCCCATCAACCATGGTCGGGCCGGACCTTGATAATAAGCATTCTCCCGTTCTGCTTCATTCCCCAAATAAGTAGGAGAATATCCATGACTTTTAGGGCTTAATGTACGGATACCTTTCGGAGTCAACAGTTCTCGGGTAACTACATCCAACGCTTTTTTCCGTTCTTTTTTATCTAATGGAGAGTAATCGAGCGAAAGAGCGAACAGCATGTTGGGACGAACACTCCAATCTGCAAAATTTCCATCGACATAATCGAACAAATACCCATAATCATTTAAAAACATATCTTTAAATGACAAAGCAAGTTTATCACCCAAAGCATTCAACCGATCCACAATAACCCTCTGTTCCGGCTTATCCGCAATCAATGAGGCTGAAAAACGTAGTATATTATACCACAATGCATTAAATTCAACTAAATAACCACTACGCGGTATAATAGGTTTTCCATAGGCTACCGCATCCATCCATGAAATAGGGACGTCATGTCCATTACTGTATAATAATCCGTTTTCATGCAAAAAAAGATTCGGATGCTTGTTTTTGATTATATAATCGACAATTTCGGTAATTAAAGTTCCGTATTTTGCCGTACAATGTTCAAGAGATGTTTCCTTGGCATATTGTTGCAATGACCATACTGTCCATAAAAGAATATCGGGATAGTCTATTCCTTGAATTACTTCACTCCGAACACCTTTCTCCATAAAGGCTTTTAACGCCCGCATCGCCGTATGCATGATAGAGTCGAACGTTTCTACATCCCCTACGGCCAATGTACATCCGGGAAGAGCGATAAAAAGATCTCTGGCCCGAACACCAAACCAAGGATAACCCGCCAACAGATAATTATCTTTCTGTTTTTTCAGATAAAATTGTTGTGCAGAATTTTTCAGGCAATTAAAGAAACTGTTACGATAAGTCCGTAACTTCATTTCCTTATTATACATCATGCTCAAAGATCGAGGTTTTATCTCTCCTACTCCAGCGGAAAATATAATACTTTCGCCTTTCTTTATAGGTAATTCAAAATATCCGGGAACATATAAATCTTCTTTATAATCATATCCTCGTTCCTGATCTTTAACATATTCAATGCCCTTATTCCAATATGGATCACTGACGAAACTAACCTCTTTATTGAACTGTAAATACAATGCCGGATACCCTTCATAAAGACAAAAGCTAACACCATTCAAAGCCTGTTCATAATGACGGTTGATCCTGTCGTTTTCAATACAAAGAGCATTCGCATTTCTAAAAGCAAGAAAAGGACGGAACTGTAACGTCGTTTCAGAATGGGCATCTAACAATGTGTATTTAATCAAAATCCGGTTTTCATGCGAAATAAAAACTTTTTCCTTACTTAAAATTACACCCCCCACCCGATATACAGTTTTGGGAACTGATTCACAATCGAACTCACGGATATATTTATGTCCGTTAGGGCTGAAACAATCTCCCTGATATTTATGTAAACCTAAATTAAAAGGAGCACCGTGTTGTATCACGGTTTCATCGAATGATGATAAAAGAACATGAGAGTCATTATCCATCTCCGGAATAGGAATTACCAATAATCCGTGTTGTTTTCGAGTGTTACAATCAACAATCGTCGTACAATGATAAGCTCCCGATTTGTTTGTACGCAACATCTCTTTAGGAAGAGAC
>NZ_CEWDCG010000015.1:0-26091 GCF_982436375.1 Coprobacter sp.
ATGTATGCTCCGTAGCGGCCGTTCAGTATTTCCAGATCGGGCTCTTCCGTGAAACTTTTGATTAGTCTTTGGCTTTCTTGTTCCCGTTTTTGATGGATAATGTCGATAGCTTCTTCTAATGTCACGGAAAGAGGCTCGTAAGTTTTTGGTAAAGAAACATATTTGTTATCGTGCCGGATATAAGGTCCGAATTTTCCGATACCGACAGTTACGGGTTTATCTTCGAAGTTTCCTAATGTTCGGGGCAGATCGAAAAGCCTGAGTGCTTCGTCCAGTGTAATGGAACTCATCGATTGCCCTTTTAATAAGGAGGCGAATAACGGTTTTTCTTCGTCTTCCGGCGTTCCGATTTGTACCAATGGTCCGAATCTTCCTATTTTGACCGATACCGGACGACCGCTTTTAGGATCAGTTCCCAATATCCGTTCTCCTACCTTATGCTCCATTCGGAGTGATTTTGCTTCTTCTACAACCGGGTGAAATAATTTGTAGAAATTATCGATTGCATTCGTCCATTCCAATTTACCTTCGGCTATATGGTCGAATTTTTCTTCGACGTTTGCCGTAAAATTATAGTTCAAAATATCCGGGAAAAATTCGGTGAGAAAATCAGTTACGACTGTCCCGATATCGGTAGGGAGTAGTTTAGCCTTTTCTGTTCCGGTGATTTCAGTCTTGGTTTTGTCTGTAATCTGATTATTTTTCAGGGTCAGAATATTATATGATCTTTCTTTTCCTTCCCGGTCGCCTTTTTCAATGTACTCACGTTGTTGTATCGTCGATATTGTCGGGGCGTATGTTGAAGGCCGTCCTATGCCTAATTCCTCTAACTTCCGCACCAGACTCGCTTCGGTATAACGTGCCGGGCGTTGGGTAAAACGTTCTGTCGCCTCGATCTCGGATATTGTAAGGTTTTCGTTTATGTGGATAGGCGGCAGCATCTTGCTGTTGTTTTCTGTATCCGATTCTTCATCCTGAGATTCGAGGTAAACGCGCAAGAATCCGTCGAATTTTAAAACTTCACCGATAGCTACAAATTTTTCGGCTCTGTTCGAGATTTTTATGGTTGCTGTCGTTTTTTCCAATTCGGCATCACTCATTTGAGAGGCTATGGTACGTTTCCATATCAATTCATATAGACGTCGTTCTTGGGAAGGGGCATCGATCTCATGATTATTGATGTAAGTCGGACGAATAGCTTCGTGGGCTTCTTGCGCTCCTTTCGACTTGGTATGATAGTTTCTTATTTTCAGGTACTTTTCACCTAATGTAGAGATAATCTCATCTTTTGCCGTATTGATTGCCAAACTGGACAAATTCATCGAATCGGTACGCATATAGGTAATGAACCCTGATTCGTAAAGACGTTGTGCAACCAACATCGTTTGAGATACCGAGAAACCGAGTTTACGGGCTGCTTCTTGTTGTAAAGTAGATGTCGTAAACGGTGCGGCAGGTGATTTATGTACCGGCTTTACGGCAATATCTTCGATTGAAAAATTTGCATTTTTGCATTGTTCGAGAAAGGCCAGAGCCTCTTCTTTTGTTTTGAAACGCTTGTTCAGTTCTGCATTTAGTTCGACAGGAACATTCTTTTCTCCCGGAATTAAAAAGGTCGCAATAACCCGGTATGCGGCTTCAGGAACGAAATTCTGTATTTCTCTTTCCCGTTCTACGATAAGACGGACAGCAACCGATTGTACTCGGCCGGCCGACAGTGCAGGCTTTACTTTTTTCCATAATACAGGAGAGAGCTCAAACCCGACGATTCGGTCGAGAACTCTTCGTGCTTGTTGTGCATCTACGCGATCCAGATCTATGCTTCTTGGATGTTCGATAGCGTTCAGTATCGCACTTTTCGTAATTTCGTGAAATACGATTCGTTTCGTATTTTCCGGTTTCAATTTCAATACTTCATATAAGTGCCATGCTATAGCTTCTCCTTCCCGGTCTTCATCAGATGCCAACCAAACGGTTTCAGCTTTTGCGGCCTCTTCTTTTAATGTTTCTACCAACTTTTTCTTATCGGCAGGTATTTCGTATATAGGAGTATAATTGTGTTCTATATCAATACTGAAATCTTTTTTCTTCAAATCGCGGATATGTCCGTAACTTGAGAGCACCTTGAAATCTTTTCCTAAGAATTTTTCAATGGTTTTCGCTTTTGCTGGAGATTCGACTATTACTAAATTTTTTTGCATATAGCAGTTTTTATTTTCTACTCTTGAGAGTTTGTTTCTTATTTATAACTGTTTTTTGAGGCACTTGTTTTCTTTTTCTCAGACTTATAGTGCCGTTTTTGTTTCTGAAATAATGAGAATAGGCTGAAAATTTATTCGGTGTTATTTCAGATGAAATCGGACAAATTTCAAGTGTGCGGCAAAATTAGAAAAAAAACTGATTGAATTTCAGAACTTTTGCTGTTAAAAATTTTTATGATTATCAAAAACAAGGCCGTAAATAGAGTTTTTTCTTTGTGAAATATTCTATTTACCGCCTTTGTGATTTGCCTTTAAAGAGAGGTAATATTTGCAAATTTGTTTATTCTGTCTCTGTTTTTATTTTATAGCCTTTTATATTTATGTTAGAAGCATACCCCTACTCCTGCCATGATATTGAAACGTTGTGCCGGCATTCCGTAGTACAGGTTGTAATGTTGTGCGAAAATGTTATTGGCTTGTACCAATAGGTGAACACTGTCGTTGAAACGATAGGTTGCTCCTAAATTGACATTGAAAATATTTTTCATTTTTCCGAAAGAGAAAAAATCTGCATCCGGTTTCAGATCTGTTTCTATAGTATTCCGGTATTCACGCCCGTTTGCTAAGTAAATATCCAGATCAAAGGCCAGATGTTTTGTTGCATTTACATCAAGACCCAGATTCCACTCGTTTACCGGAAGAGCTGTGCGTATCTTTCCTTTTCCATGTCGGTAATGCCATTCATTATGAGCCCAGTTGATCTGTGCCTTTACCCGATCTTTGTATTTGTAGTTTATATCGAATCCGATTTTCCAAGCATAGGCATCCATTGCGAAAAATGAAATGACATCTCGTGAAAGTACTCCGTCGTAGGCGATCAAAGTCCGGTAATCGAATAATGCATCTGTCGTTGTTTTTATTCCGGTGTATAAGTTTACATTAAAATTTGCCAGATAATTTGTTCTGAGTCCGAATGTCCAATCTGCCGGAGTGTAAGAATTTGTTGCCGGATGGGACGGGTCGGCATATATGCTCCGTACGGACATTTTGTTCATCGTGTTGAGCTCTTTGCCTCCTTCAAGAGAAGTAAACAAGAAGAATGATTTTTCGAACTCCCACTCCAGATTCAAATCCGGAGCGAAGCGGAAAGTCGTACCGTCATCGAATGAGATATCTACATTAAGTCCTGCCCTGAATTTCAGATTGTTTTTGGTAATATTGAAATTCGGATTTAGACGAATAACGGTATAGTTATATTGATCTTGACTGTAAATCAGGTTATCCATTCCTACTCCTAACCCGATGGCATAATATTTGCCGAACGGTGCACTGAGGTTAAAACGAGTCTCTATATGGTTTTCTGTCAGTCCGTTTTTATCCTCGTAAAGAAACCCGAGCCTGCTTTTATATCCGTTGTATCCTACCGATAAGTCATAATTCAGTTTTTCGTTGTCTTTGGATTCTATCCCCGTATGCAGAGAATATTGTTGCACGCGTTGTTGGTTTGTCATTTTGAATGTTTTCATACTTTCGGGAATAATATCCATTATTTCGGGGATAAGAGGCATTCCGTAATAATTGAAAGCATTGCTGCGGTATGCCCCTCCTATTTTCCATGACAATTTTTCGAAAGTATGTTTATAACTTAAATTCAGAATGTTGTCATTTCTTCGTTGAGTCACTTTTTTATCGTTTTCCAGATATTTTAGCTTTCCGTTTGTCGAACTGTGTTGATACCATACTCCTAACTGGTCGGTTTCACTGTCGAATATTCTGAATCCGGCATTGGCTGCGGCATTTAAATAGTTCCCCATTGCCAAATTTATATAGCTTTGTTTCGGATTGACGGCCGGTTGCATTCCGAAATTTCCGGAAGGGAGTATTTGCAGTATAGGCCCTGTAGTCATCGGTACAGCCCAATCCGAATAACGGATAGACGGTTTGGTGACTACGGGATTATCTATTTCGGGTAACGTGTTTATTTTGGAGGCGTCGTTTACGATTGGGGTAAATTCTTTCTCTATCGTTACTTCCCTTTTCAGGGATTCTTCTTTATTTTCTTGAGCCGAAGCAATACTGCAAGTCGACAGTAGTGCTACAAATACATACATCTTTTTCATAGGCTTTCTGTTTTACGAAGTTATTTACCTATTTGTTTCAATCGGTTTTCTATCATGTTTTGAATATCATCTTGAGCATTGTAATTGTTTTGAAGGCTCAAAAGGTATTGTTTTGCTTGGAAATTTTCTTTTTTGGCAATATTTATGTCCGCCAATAAAATAAATGCCCGGGCAAGCCAATATTGATGAGAAGTTCCTGCTTCGATGAAAAGGTTTATCTCTTTTTCGGCATCGGCACTTTTTTGTCGGTCGAAATAGTATTGGGCTAACCGATAGGCTGCTTCAGCTCCTTGGGAGGTACGGGTATCCCGGGAAAGAATTTTCCATTCTTCGGCCGCTTTATCGATGTTTCCTGTCGAAACAAGAGCGTTAGCCTTTTCATATCGGGCCTCGGACATCCATTCCGGAGAGAGATTCGGGTCTTCTAAAAGTTTATTGGCTATGGCTATTATTTCTTCGTTCTGTTTCAGTTCTTTTGCCATTCGCAATATACCGAGTCTTGCCGTGAGGCGGTTCTCTTTTCCTGTCGCTTTTATTTCGAGTACTTTATATGTATTCAGGGCGGTCGGATATTCTTTGCGGATAACCTGTATGTCGGACAGTTTGACCAATGTTTCTTCTGCTAACGGAGAATCCGGTTGTTGCAGCACTTTTTGAAGTTCGGCTTCGGCTTCGTCGTATTTTTTCTGATCATAATAGAAACTTCCTAAATAATAGTGTGCCGGAATCAGAAATGCTCCTTCAGGATAAGTCTGAATATATTTTATCAGTCCGTCTGCCGAAGAATTTGTAGGAGCTTTTAAAAACGCCCTTTCTGCCGCTAAGAAGGCTAATGAGTCGAGTTCGGAAACTTCATATTTCACTGCCCCTCCGAGAGATTCTAAATAAGAAGCGTAAGCTGCAATATCATTTTGGTCGAGATAAACCGCCTTCAAGTCATCGATAGCTACTTTAGCCTCATCGCTTCCGGGATAATTCCCTATGACTTGTTTATAAGCGGCAATCGATTTTTCCGGTTGGTTGCTATTGAAATATGCGATACCTAATTGTATGCCGGCTTTGCGGGCGGGTACTGTTTGGGGAAATTCCCGTATCAGTTTCTCAAAGACCGATACTGCCCGGTCGTTTTGTTGTATCGCCGTGTAGGTAAGCCCTTGTTCTAATAAAGCGTCATCAATGTATTCCGAGTGCGGATAGTCTTGTAAAAGATTCTGAAGTATAGATATTTTCTCATTATATTTTCTTTGGAGTCCCGCCATTATTCCTTTCTGGTAAAGCGCATAGTCTCCGGTCGTCGGAGCAATTTCTCTTGCTTTGGCATAACTCTCTTCTGCTTGTGCAAATTGCCTTGCAGAGTAGAAACAATCTCCGATTCTGTTCCATGCATCGGCTATCATGTTTTTTGCCGAACTCTCTTTCGAGGAATTGACATATTGTCGGAAACTGTTTCGGGCAGAGACGAAATCGTGCTGTTTGAAATATGCATACCCGAGATTATAGCGAGCTAAAGGATCGATGTTTTTGTTTGAAGAAAGGTATTGGCGATAATTGGCTGCCGCATCGGCGAATTTCCCTTCGCGGTAGTCGCATTCTCCTTTCCACAGATATGCTTGTGAGCGGGCATTTGCATCATAATTGCCCAATTGAATCGCACTCGAAAAATATTTTCGGGCTTCAGAAAGATTATTGTTCGTGAAACTTTCTGTACCAAGCCGGAAAAGAATGCGCTGTTTGGCTTTCATAATTTTATCGGTGGGCCTTTTGATTTTGTTGATAGAGTTCAATGCCGCGCCATAATTGCGGGATGTCATATAAACATCGACCAGATAATCATTAATTGCGTCTGCATATCTTGAAGAGGGAAATAGATTCAGAAATTTCTCGAAAACAGTTACCGATTCTCCAAAAGGAGATACTGTGCTCTCGTGAATATTCAAGGCATAGTTGTATAATGCCGTTTCTTGTACCTGACGGTCGAAATCATATCGTGAAGCTATGTCGAAGGCAAGTCGCGCATTCGTTTTATCTCCGGTTTTGAGATAACTTTGTCCTAAATAGAGATATGCGTTTTGCATTAAAGCGTCATTACCTGTCGTTGTCTGTTTCAGATATTCGATGGCAGACGGGTAATTCCCTGATTTGAAATATGCAATGCCTAATAAATATAAACTTTCGCGTAGCGGATCTTTTGTGTTCGTTACATAACGGTTCAGATATTGGATAGCGTTATCGTTATCTCCTTCATAGTAATAGCTTTCTCCGACAATGCGGTTTATCTCGGAGTTGAATTCATGATCGGGATATTCGGATAATAATTGTAGCCCTTCTTGTATAACTTGACCGTATTGTTGATCATTAAGAGCTATTTGGGCTAAATAGTATTTCGCATTAGCTCCGAACTCCGGGTTGTTTTTTACTTGAGAAAAGCCGGCTTTTGCTCCGTTGTACTGTTTGCCGGTGTAATCGATATAGGCGTTGTAGTATATCGATGCTTCCCGGTATTTTTTCCCTACCGAACTAAGTGCGGAAAAATAAGGCTTTGCTTTTTCTGTATTTCCGCTTTTTAGTTGTGATAATCCGGCTCTGAAAAGGTATTCCTCCTGATCTTCGGGAGATAATCGCTCCATATCTACTAAAGCGTATTGGCGATTGGCCTTTTCGTATTTCCGGTCGAATAGGTAAAGATTCCCGATCAGCATCCGGGCTTTGGGGATATCGGAGGACCAACCGTATTGTTCTATGAATTTTTCCAAGAGCTTTAAGGCTTGCGGACTTCGGTTGGCATAGGACGATACGGCAATCATATAGTCGGCTTCCTGATTCAGTTTCGTGTCTTTACTGAGTGTCTTGAAATGGGTCAATAAATCGATGCATCCGTTATAATTGTGTACCTGAAACATTTTCTTCCCTTTCGCAAAAATGATATAGGGTGTTTCACTTCGGTAAGACACTTGTCCCTGAACGGAATACAGGGATAAACTTAAACAGAACAATAAAGTATATAATAAACTCCGTTTCATGTCGATTTACGTTTTGTATAGATTGTGTTTGCTTTATCAAACAAAAATAAAAAAACTTTATGGTTGCCGTCTTAACTTCTTATTTATTAACTTTATTTTTTCAATCATTTGTATTTTATGGTTTTATGGCCCTCAATATTTCCCGTTTCCCCGCCGGTGGACCTTGCAGCCTTTCCACGATGAGTCCTGCTCTTTGTAACCGTCTTCTTACCTCGCCTTTTGCACAATAAGTTGTGAGTATTCCTTGGGATTTCATCGATCGGCTTATTTTTTCGAATATCTCTTCGCTCCATAAATTCGGCTGTTTTTCCGGAGCAAAAGCATCGTAATATATCAAATCGAAAGATTGGTCGGGTAAAATTATTTGTTCCATATCTCCCTTTATTTTGTGTAGAGTGAAGTTCGGTGTTATTTCGATCGGTTTATCCCATTCTGCCAGATGTATTGTTTCGAAAAGCGTTGCTTGTTCCGGAGCGATCGTGTCTTGATATTTGAGGCTGTTTGCCTGTTCTGCTGTCAGAGGATAGAGTTCTATTGTGTGATAAACGGTTTTTCTTTGAAACTTTTCACTCTCGAGTAATGTGAGAAAAGCGTTTAGCCCTGTTCCGAACCCGACTTCGAAAATTGTTAAAGGATCGGCTTTTGAGTAGTGGAATCCTGTTTGTATGAATATATGCAGCGATTCGGTCAATGCACCTTTGACGGAATGATAATGTTCATCTATTTCGGGAATATATAGTGTTGCCGATCCGTCTGCCGTTATTTCGATTTGAGGTTGTTTCATATATTTTGGAGCTTTATGAAAAATAGAACTAAATTTGTCCGCATTTCGTTATTTTACACAAAGGTATAAAAACCGGATGTTATGAAAAAGTTCTTTATTTCTCTTCTTTTGATGTGTTTATTCTTTTTTGACGGACAAGCACAGCAAACTTATGCGGTAAAAGGGAGAGTGGTGGATCGGGAGAGCCGAGAGCCGTTGTCTTTTGCATCGGTATCTGTATGGAATTCTACGCAAGGAGTAATGACGGACAGTCTTGGAAATTATGTGATTGAGAATCTTGTTCCGGGAATGTATCGGTTACAGTTTTCTATTGTCGGTTATAGAACCTACGTGACACCGGAGTTTAGGGTTTCATCTCATGATTATCGCATCGATGTGGAGTTGGAAGAGAATCAGGTCGATTTGAAAGAAATCGAGGTGGTCGCATCTCCGTTCAGAAGATCGTTGGAAAGTCCTATTTCCTCCCGAGTGATCGGATTACAGGAGATAGAGAAAAGTCCGGGTGCTAATCGGGATATTTCTAAAGTTGTCAACTCGTTTCCGGGAGTAGCTTCTGCTGTCGGAAACGGATATCGAAATGATTTGTTGGTACGAGGGGGTGGTCCATCCGAAAACCGGTTCTATTTAGATGGGGTGGAAATTCCGAATATAAATCATTTTAGTACACAAGGAGCTTCGGGAGGTCCTGTCGGCATTATAGATGCCGATTTTATTAGAGAGGTTAATTTTTATACCGGAGCGTTTCCTGCCAATCGGGGGAATGCGCTCAGTTCGGTATTGGATTTTAAATTGCTCGACGGAAATACGGAAAAACGTACCGTAAAAGCTACAGTAGGAGCATCTGAAGTATCTTTGACATCTAATGGCTATATTACCAAGAATAAAAAAACAACTTATCTGGTATCTGTGCGACAGTCTTATCTGCAACTTCTTTTCAAAGTGCTCGATATGCCGTTTCTTCCCCGTTATACGGATGCTCAGTTTAAAATTAAGACTCGTTTTTCTCAAGCTCATGAGCTGACATGGATAGGATTGGGGGCTATCGATAATATGAAATTAAATACCGATACAGACCCTAAAGATGAGTCTAAACAATATTTATTGAATTATCTTCCGGTAATTAAGCAGCAGACATACACGCTCGGAGCTGTATATAAACATTATGCCGGCCGGCATACTCAAACGTTGGTATTGAGCCGGAGTTTTATGAATAACAATAACCGGAAATATCTGAATAATGACGAGTCTTCTCAAGAAAATCTGACCTTACGTTATAATTCGGATGAAATAGAGAATCATTTCCGTTTCGAGAATCGTTCATTATTCGGAAATTTTAATGTGAATGCCGGTGTGAATTTAGATTATGTGACTTATACAAATCGGACTTTTCAGAAAATTTTTTCGGAGCAGGCGAAAGAGATTCTCTATGAGACAGATTTGAATCTTTTTAAATGGGGCGTTTTTGCAACTGCCGGATATGAGTCTCCGGATGAACGTTTTACGGCTTCTCTCGGTGTCAGGTTTGATGCGAATACATATTCTTCTAAAATGAATAATCCGCTCAAGCAGTTCTCTCCCCGACTTTCCCTTTCGTATAAATTTTTTCCGAATTTTTATCTGAACGGAACAGTCGGGCGCTATTATCAGCTTCCTGCGTATACGACAATGGGTTATAAGGAATTTGGTATATTAGTGAATAAAGCAAACGGATTATTGTATCAACGTTCTGATCAAACTTCACTCGGAGTGGAATATCATTTTGGGAAAAACGCTGAAGCTACAATCGAGGGTTTTTATAAAAAATATAGTCATGCTCCGCTTTCTTTGCAAGATGGCATTCCTTTGGCTTGTAAAGGTGTAGATTATGGCGTTTCCGGGAATGAGGCGGCTGTTTCTACTGCACGCGGAAGGGCTTATGGAGTCGAGTTTATGTTTCGTTGGTTTGGCAGTGGAAAATTTAATTTGTTAACTTCATATACTTATTTCCGCAGTCAGTTTATTCAACCGTCTACAGGGAAATACCTGCCTTCAGCTTGGGATAACAGGCATTTGCTTACTCTATCGGGCACTTATAAATTACCGAAGAATTGGGATATCGGGTTAAAACTCAGGGTTATGGGCGGAGCTCCTTTTACACCGTATGATGAAAAACTCTCTTCTATTGTGTCGGCATGGGATGCTACTGCTCGTCCTTATTATGATTACGGTTTGTATAATACCGGGCGTTTGAAAACGTTTTCTCAAATTGATTTTCGCCTTGATAAATCGTTTTATTTTAAAGGAGTAATGCTCGGTATTTATATCGATCTGCAAAATATCGGAAATTTTAAATATGACAGTCAGCCCGTGTTGGTAAGTACGGGAGTTGTCGATCCGCAAATATACCCTGACGGAAATCAACATTATAAAATGAAATATATCCGGCAACAGAGTGGTACTATATTACCTACGCTGGGACTGACAGTCGAGTTTTAGAGCTTATATGTCGACTCGGATAAAATTTAAACAGTTTTTTAATATTCCAAGACATGGGAGGTTATATCGGACTTTTTTTCACAAAGGCGGTCTAATGCATCACATATATTAGTATATTCGAAAGTGAAACCGTTTTTTTCTAATTTGTAAGGAATGGCATGTTGTCCCTCAGTGAGTAGTACAGATCTTTCTCCTAAGATCGCTCTGAGCAGATATGGCGGAATTGTCCATAATACCGGACGACGAAGCTCTTGCCCGAGGGATTTTGCCCATAGTGCATTGTCTGTAATATCCGGTGCCGAACAATTTAAAACACCTTTCAATTCGGTATGTTCGATGATGAACCTGTAGATGCGTAACAGATCGGTTAACATTATCCAAGGAAAAGCTTGTTTCCCTGATCCTATTTTCCCTCCTAACCCATAACGAAACAAAGACGCTAAAGGCGGGAATATACCACCGTCGGTTGATAATACCGGAGCTAAACGGGTAATGACCAGACGAGTTTGCGGGGTTACTTGTTCTGCTTCTTTTTCCCATTTACGGCAAATGTAAGCTAAGAACGTAGGTGTGTAAACTTCTGCGTTTTCGATATAAGCGCCATCTGACGGATAATAGCCTATTGCAGACGTGGATACGAATAGGGATGGAGGAGTTGGCTGTTCGTTAATTGCCGCAACAAGCTTAGCTGTTGTTTGTATGCGGCTGTTGAAAATCTCTTTTTTATATTCACGAGTCCAACGGCGGTTTAGCGGAGCTCCCGCCAGATTGAATATGCGGTCTGCTCCATTGAGTTTATGAACGAGAAGATCGAATTTACCTGTAATGAAATCTTCTCGAGAAAGGGTTATGATTTCGTCACCGATGCTCTTTAACATGGAGCAAAGGTGTTGTCCTATAAATCCGGATGCTCCGGCTATTATTGTTTTCATACGCTTATATCATTTGGGAAATCCCCGGAATGATATAAGCTTTTCATTCATCAGGATTTCCGGTTTTTTAATTCTGCCGAGTCCACCCACTTAAAAAGTTTGTCGGAAGGTCTTATTTTTTCGTTTAATTGTATAGAAAACCGTTCTCCTTTTACTGTTTTGTTTACTGGTTTAAGATTTACCCTTATCTCTTCGACTTTTGCCGTTATCGCTCCGGTTGTAGGCCCTGTAACCAGAATTTCTTCTCCTACATTCAGAGATGAGGTCTCCATTTGAAATTCGGCTACTCCCAGTTTAGAAAAATATTTGATTCCTTTCCCCAAATATACTTTGACTTTGGTTGCTTCAGAACCATAGTTTTTGCTCCATTCTCCGAGCCGTTGTCCTAAATAGTAGCCATTCCAGAAACCTCTGTTGAAAACAGTGGACAAGCGGTTGTTCCAGTTTTCGATTTTTTCATCGGTGAAACTTCCGGATAAGCAGGCTTCTACCGCTTCCCTGTAACATTCGGTTACGGTGCGGACATATTCTGCTCCTCGGGCACGTCCTTCTATCTTAAAAACTCTAACACCGGAATCGATCATTTTGTTTAAAAAATGGATCGTTTTCAGGTCTTTCGGGGACATGATATATTGATTGTCAATATCCAGTTCTACCTCGCTGTCTTTATCTTTTACCGTATATCCCCTCCGGCATATTTGCATACATGCTCCCCGATTGGCAGAGGCATTCATTTCGTGCAGGCTCAAGTAACATTTTCCCGATACGGCCATACAAAGAGCTCCGTGTGCGAACATTTCGATGCGGATAAGTTTTCCTCCCGGACCTTTGATTTGCTCGTCGCAAATACGTTGATATATGTGAGATACTTGATTCATGTTCAACTCTCGAGCAAGTACGACTACATCTGCGAATTGGGCATAGAATTTCAGAGCTTCAGCATTAGAAATATTGAGCTGTGTCGAAAGATGCACTTCTACACCAATGCTTCGGGCATATGTCATTGCGGCTACATCGCTTGCAATGATCGCCGATATTTCGGCTTCCTTGGCTGCATCGATAATACTTCGCATTAATGTGAGATCTTCATCGTAAATGACCGTGTTGACGGTGAGATAACTTTTCATGTTGTTTTCTCTGCAAATACGGGCGATTTCGTGCAGATCGTGTATTGTGAAATTATTAGATGAGCGGGCTCTCATGTTCAGTCCTTCTATGCCGAAATAAACAGAGTTAGCTCCTCCTTGAATCGCTGCGGTCAGCGATTCATAAGAGCCTACCGGAGCCATTATTTCAAAATCGGTTATGTTCATTTTAATGAGGTATTTATTTTCCGGTGATAATTTTCCGGATATCGTTGAGTTTGTTCAAGGCCTCCATCGGTGTCAGATTGTTGATGTCGATATTTATGATTTCGTCTCTTATCTGACTCAGAACGGGATCGTCGAGCTGGAAAAAACTGAGTTGCATGCCTCCTGCCGCAGCAGGAGTTATTTCCGGCGTCTTTTTAGACACAGTTCCTTGCCGATTATTACTTTCGAGTTGTTTCAGTATATCCCCTGCCCTTTTGACGATACTTTGCGGCATTCCCGCCATTTTGGCCACATGGATACCGAAACTGTGTTCACTGCCGCCTTTTACCAGCTTTCGGAGAAAAATAACTTTGTTATCTATTTCTTTGACCGAAACATTATAGTTAGCGATTCGTTTGTAGGTCTTCTCCATGTCGTTAAGCTCATGGTAGTGAGTTGCAAAGAGTGTTTTGGCATGAGCTCTCGGATGTTCGTGAATATGCTCTACGATTGCCCATGCGATCGATATTCCGTCATAGGTACTTGTCCCTCGTCCCAATTCATCGAAAAGTACCAGACTGCGGTTAGATATATTATTCAGAATATCAGCGGCTTCGTTCATTTCTACCATGAATGTAGATTCTCCTAAAGAGATATTATCTGAAGCTCCCACCCGTGTGAATATTTTATCTACGACACCGATATGTGCAGCTTCGGCAGGAACGAAGCATCCGATTTGTGCCAAGATCACAATCAGGGCGGTTTGTCGTAATAGTGCCGATTTACCTGCCATGTTCGGCCCGGTAATCATTATAATTTGTTGTGTATCATTGTTGAGCAATACATTATTCGTTATGTATGATTCTCCCGGCGGCAGTTGTTTTTCGATAACGGGATGTCTGCCTTCTTTGATGTCTATCTCTAAAGAATCGTTTACTTCGGGACGGATATAACGGTTTTCTTTTGCTATTTTTGCAAACGACAGCAAGCAGTCGAGTCGGGCTATTTGCGTGGCATCATGTTGAATGGCAGGTATGTATTCATTCAATGCCAGTATAAGTTCATTAAATAGCCGGGTTTCGAGAGTTATGATCTTTTCTTCTGCACCTAAGATTTTTTCTTCATACTCTTTTAGTTCTTGAGTAATATAACGTTCGGCATTTACTAAGGTTTGTTTCCGTATCCATTCTTCCGGAACTTTGTCTTTGTGCGTATTGCGAACCTCTATGTAGTAGCCGAATACGTTATTGAAGCTGATTTTCAAACTCGGAATGCCTGTTCGTTCTATTTCTCTCTGTTGGATATGAAGCAGATAATCTTTTCCGGAGTAAGACATTTCTCTCAGTTCATCGAGTTCAGTATTTACACCTTTGCAGATAATTCCTCCTCTGTTGACTAACGTCGGAGCATCGGGATTTATCTCTTTCTCGATGCGGTCTCTTATCAGCGAGCAGGGGTTTAATTGTTCTCCGATACTTTGTAGAACAGGTTCTCCTGATCGGATGCAAATATCCCGTATCGGCTCTATTGCCGATAACGCTACCTTGAGCTGTACCACTTCCCGAGGAGAAATACGGCCTACGGCCACTTTGGATATGAGTCGTTCCATATCTCCGATCAGAGAAAGTTGCTGGTCTATTTCTTCTTTTACCTCCGGTTCTTTAAAAAAGTACTCTACAACATCCAACCTTTCGTTTATGGGACGTATATCTTTTAGTGGAAATACAATCCAGCGTTTGAGCATACGTGCGCCCATCGGACTTGTTGTCCGGTCTATGACATCCAATAGGCTTTTACCGCCTTCATTCATCGTATTGAGCAATTCCAGGCTACGGACTGTAAATTTGTCGAGGCGGACATAGCGTTCTTCTTCGATACGAGAAAGAGCCGTTATATGAGAAATTTGTTTATGTTGTGTAATATCGAGATAATAGAGCAATGAACCGGCGGCAATGATCCCGTTCTTTAAAGTATGAACACCAAATCCTTTCAGATTTTTGGTTTCGAAATGTTTTAATAATCGGTCGGTTGCCGCGTCTTCGGTAAAGATCCAATCGTCTAATTCGAACGTGAAAAATCTAGTTCCGAAGTGTTCTTCGAATTGTTTTCGTTTACTGCGCTCGAACAGAACTTCTTTAGGGCCGAAATTGTTGAGCAATTTGTCTATGTAGTCATAATTTCCTTCTGCAGTCAGAAATTCTCCGGTAGAGATGTCAAGGAATGCAATTCCGCAAATATTTTTTCCGAAATGAATGCCTGCCAGAAAATTGTTCTCTTTATGGTTAAGGATGTTGTCATTTATGGATACTCCCGGAGTTACTAATTCCGTAATACCCCTTTTTACCAGTTTTTTTGTCAGTTTGGGGTCTTCGAGTTGCTCACAGATGGCCACTCGTTTACCGGCACGGACGAGCTTGGGTAGATAAGTATCGAGTGCATGATGCGGAAATCCGGCTAATTCTACGTATTGAGCAGAGCCGTTTGCTCTTCGGGTTAATGTGATTCCTAAAATTTCAGATGCAGTTATGGCATCTTCCGAAAAAGTTTCATAAAAGTCTCCTACCCGAAATAACAATATAGCGTCGGGATGTTTTCCTTTCATCTCGATGTATTGCTTCATCAGCGGAGTCTCGACCATTTCTTTTGCCACAGCTTTAACGATTTATCGGTTGTTGTTATGCATTATTCAGACAAGCAAAGATACGGATATATTGTGAAAAAAGAAAGTTCGGAAAAGATCGTTTCTTTTGAGGTTATCGAGAATTTATCTTGGAGTCTGTTTTAATTTTCTGTAAAGTAATCTCTTCATGATTATTTGTGAAATCTTTTTATCCATAAAATTTAAATGGCTGTTTGTTCTATTTGTCAGATTCTGAAATATCTTATATTTTTGCATATACCCTGTTCGGGATGAGATTAATTGAAAGCTATATATAATGAATCAGGAAAATAAAGAGGTCTGTTTGGTTCCCGTCGGAGGTTTGGCGAACCGAATGCGTGCGATTGTTTCGGTTTTGAATGCTTGTCAGAAAGCCGGAGTGAAGTTGAAGATCGTATGGTTTCGTAATCGGGAATTGAATGCTCCTTTTTATTCGTTGTTTAATCCGTTGAGAAGTTTAAATGTTACGGTAAAAGAAGCTGCTCGAATTGATTTTCTCCGTTATTATCGTCCGGTGAAAAAAAATCTATGGCTTTCTAAATATTATCTTCGTTCGCATTTCGATAAGGTATTGAGTATGACGAATTGTATTCCTATCGTGCGGGATGAGCAGAATCTTGTGAATTTGATTTCTGAAACGGAGCGTTTATATATAGAATCTTGTTATGATATGGGAAGTTATCGGAACATAAGAGAGATTATGTCTCCTAATCGAAGGCTGTCCCGTAGAATTGATGATTTTGTTGCTGAACATTTCGGAGAACGTACTATCGGGGTTCATGTTCGCCGAACGGATAATAATAAAGCGATACAGAGCAGTCCTTTGGAACTGTTTATAAAAGCGATCAGGCACGAATTAGAAATAGATGGGAATGTCCGTTTTTTTGTCGCTTCCGATTCGGACGAGGTTAAACATGAACTTTTAGACAGATTCGGAGATCGCATTATTACGGTTTTTGAGAGTTGCGATCGGAATAGCCGACAGGGAATAGAGAACGGATTGACCGATTTGTACTTACTTTCGCGGACATGCAAGATTTATGGTTGTGTCGGAAGCTCTTTTACCGAGGTTGCTGCTTTGATCGGAAATATCGAATTGATCGTGCTGTCGATATAGAATTTTGTTTTGGGAAAGATATATTCCGAAGTTTACCTTCTGCACAGAAAAAAGAGATAAAAACTAATCGTGTTTTATTTCTCTTTCTCTTTGATGATTCTTCGAATCCCTTTTTGTATAGATGTCAGACCGAATTGTGACGGGTCTATCTCGTTTCGGGGTATGAACCATGCTTCGGTTACATCATCTTGCGCTGTAATACCGGATGTTTCTAATACATCGCATTCGAAAAACAAATCCATAGTAGGAATATTCAGTCCTGAATATTTATAAGTATTAGGCAAAGAAAACAGATATCGGGTTGCCGTTACGGTAAGTCCGGTTTCTTCTTTGACCTCCCGTATAACAGCTTCTTCTGCCGTTTCGTTCAAGTCTGTAAATCCTCCGGGCATATCCAATGTCCCTTTTGCCGGATCTTTAGCTCGTCGGCATACGAGAATATCGCCTCTTGTATTGGTTATTACTGCCACAACTGCAGCTTTCGGATTTATGTAATCAATGAAGCCGCAAGTTTCGCAACGTTTCGATTGATTGTTGTTTTCGATGAATTTATTCGATCCGCATACGGGACAAAATCGAAATAATTCTAACGGGTGTGACATTACTTTGGCTTCTATTTTTTAGATTTTAAATTTTGATTTATATTCAGTATTTTGTTATAAGCTGCCTTGTCATTTAATATTTCCAAAGCTTTGTCCAGGTCTTCGTCTTTTCGTAATGATTGACGTATTTCTCCTTTTTGATGATAATATCTTTTTACTATTTCTATAGTAAGCAGTTCTTCTATATCTTTTCGGAAGGTATCGAGATCTTTGTCTAAATTATGGCTCAGCTTGTTTTCAAGAGCTTTAAATTCTTCGGATGCTTCGTCAAGATAGCCTTCGAATTGTGCTACTTTTCGCAATTCGTTGAGTACTTTGTCGCTTTGACGATCATATTTAAAGTCCTTGCTTTTTACAAATTCTTTGAAATCATTATAATCTTCATCTGTCAGTTTAAATTCTCCTATGGGAGCTATTGTCGGATGCTTTGCCGCATATCGGTTGGCATAGTCGAAGATTATCAAATCGTTTACTAAATAGAAACAGATATTTGCTGGATTCTCTTTTTCGACTTCGATATCCGGTTTAATTCCTCCTCCGTCTCTCACAATACGACCGTTAGCTGTTTTAAAGGCTGTGGTCAAACTATCGGGAATGCGCCCTACGCTTCCGTCCGGATTACGGTGCGAATAGTCTATTGCCTGTATTAAACGTCCACTGGGAATATAGTATTTTGCCGTAGTTACTTTTAGTGTCCCGTTGTACGGAAGTGTCCGGGTGGATTGTACTAATCCTTTCCCATAAGTTCGTTCTCCTACGATGACTGCCCTATCGAGATCTTGTAGTGCTCCCGATACGATTTCAGATGCAGAAGCCGAACCGCTGTTCACCAATACGACAAGCGGTATTTCCGTATCGATGGGCTCTTGAGTAGTTTTGTAGGTTCTGTCCCATTGTTTTATTTTTCCACGAGTGGAGAGAACTTCTTTTCCTTTGGGAACAAAATAGTTGACGATCTGTACAGCTTCCTCCAGAATTCCTCCGGGATTTCCTCTCAAATCGAGTACCAAAGATTCTATTTGTTGATTCTTTTTAAGATCTAACAGTGCATCTTTTACTTCTCCGGCAGCCTTGTCCGTAAAGTTAGAAAGATATATATATCCGGTTTTATCTCCGACAATTCCATAATAAGGAACAGCATTCATCTGGATCTTTTTCCGGGTGATTTCTTTGGTAATAGGTTCTTTGACATCAGGGCGTTCGACAGTTACTATGACAACCGTGTTTGCAGTACCTTTAAGCATTTCACTGACTTTGTCCGATTTTAATCCGTGAGTGGGAGTTCCGTCAATTTTTATTATTTTGTCTCCCGGTTTCAGTCCTGCTATTTGTGCCGGCATACCTTCATAAGGCTCGGATATATAAGTGTCGCTGTCACGATAAACGATTAGCGAGCCTATACCGCCGTATTCTCCGGTCGTCATAAACCGGAAATCTTCTTTTTCGGATTCAGGGATATAGTTGGTATAAGGATCGAGACTTCCTAACATGCTGTTTATTCCTTTGGTAATTACCTTTTCCGAGTTTATCGTATCGACATAAAACATATTCAGCTCTTTCATTAAAGCATTGAATATTTCCAGGTTTTTGGCAATGTCGAAGTTTTTTTTGTCCGGAGTGAATGACCCGAACAAAATTATTGCTGATAAACAGACTGCCGGAATGCCGGCTTTATTTAAAATCGTTCGTTTGTTAAAACGTATCATTTTTATCTCGATTATAATTATTTTGTTTTAAAGCCTATATTAAACAGGCTCTAAGGTAGAAAAACTCTTTTCTATTTTCTTAAAATTTCTCCGACTTTTAACTTTATTTCATCCCAACGCTTATCATCCATGCCAGTCCCGATGACTTCTATAACATTTCCGGAAAGAATCGATCCGATTTTTCCGGCTGTTTCAAGTGGCAGATTCATGGATAGTGCATAAAGAAATCCTGCCGCATACAGGTCTCCGGCACCTGTCGAATCGATACATTTCGCTTTAGTCGCTTTTACTTCGGTATAATAGTCGCCCTGTTGTATTATAGATCCGTGTGAACCGCATTTTACTACTGCAATGTCGCATTCTCGGGATAAGATCGCCGCGGCTTCTTTCGCTTCGTGTCCGGTATAGGCATAGGCTTCTTCTTCGTTTGCAAAAGCGATATCGATATATTCCCGGATCAGTTCTTGGAAAAAGTCGTGATTTTCTCTGATGACATTGTAGCTTGCCATATCCAAAGAAATTCTCAGTCCGGCTTCTTTAGCCAATTGAACGGCACGGCGGATTAGGTGCGGATCTTGTACCAGATATCCCTCTATTTGCAGGAGATCATATCCGTTGAACATTTGAGGAGAAAGTTCTTCTGCCGTAAGAGTTGCTGCTGCTCCGAGATAAGTTCCGAAAGTGCGTTCTCCATCGGGAGTGATTAAAGTCATAGCGCATCCTGAGGCAATATCTCCTTCGATAAGATGGGTTTGTATTCCGTGATTTTCGAGAGCTTTACGATAGAATTTTCCATAACTGTCATGGCCGATTTTTCCTATAAAACCGGTTTCTATTCCCATACGGGTAAGCCCGGATAATGTATTGGCAGTAGATCCTCCGCTTGCCATGAATGTGTCGAAGTCCTCGAACATTGCCATTATTTTCAATAACTTATCTTCATCGATCAGTTGCATTCCTCCTTTTAGAAGTCCCATCTCTTGGATACATTCGTCAGAGTTCAGAATTGCTAATACGTCTGTCAGGGCATTTCCCAGTCCTATTACTCTCATTTGTCTGTTTTTGTCGTGCCTTTTCCGGCCGGCACAATGTTTGATCTTCCGATTTATTACTGTCTGTAAAAACGGGTATTTTATGTGAATGAAAAATTTTTCTGCAAATATATTGCATAATTGGAAATAACACATTACTTTTGCACTGCATTTTTAAGGGAATGTAATCTTCTTCAGTAGCTCAGTCGGTTAGAGCATCTGACTGTTAATCAGAGGGTCGTTGGTTCAAGTCCAACCTGAAGAGCCGATTTTGATATTTTTATTCTTCAGTAGCTCAGTCGGTTAGAGCATCTGACTGTTAATCAGAGGGTCGTAGGTTCAAGTCCTACCTGAAGAGCGAAAAGTCGGTACATATCATACCGGCTTTTTTTATTTTCTTTTTGTTGTTGAATTGTATAAGGGTTGTGAACAAAATAGAAAAAGCGATTTGATTCAAAATCAAATCGCTTTTTATTGTTGTCTCACCAGGATTCGAACCTAGACAGGCAGAACCAAAAACTGCAGTGCTACCATTACACCATGAGACAATCCTATGCTTTGAGTCTATCTCAAAAGCGATGCAAAGATAGTGTAAAGATTTTTATTGACAAAATTCTTTACTTTTTATTTTGCAATAATTAAGAAATAGTTCTTTTTACCTTTTTGTACCAGAATATATTTTCCGTTTAATAGGTCCTTTTCGGATATTTCTTTGTCGAATTGGAGAAGTTTTTCTTTGTTGACAGATACTCCTCCGCCTTGAGTTATTTTACGCATTTCTCCTTTTGAGGGGAAGACGGCGGCTTTTTCGGTTAAAAGATCGACAGCTTTGATTCCCTGTATGAGCTCGTTTTTAGAGATTTCAAATTGCGGTACACCTTCAAATACGGCCAAAAGAGTGTCTTCATCGAGTTTTTTCAGTTGTTCCGATGTCGAGTTTCCGAAAAGAATATTCGAGGCTTCTACGGCAGCTTCATAATCTTCTGTAGAATGTACCATTATCGTAATTTCCTTTGCCAACCGTTTTTGTATAGGCCGCAGATGTGGTGCAGCATGTTGTTCTTCGATAAGGGCGTCTATTTCCTCTTTGCTGAGCGCTGTGAATATTTTGATATAACGTTCGGCATCGGCATCGCTTACATTCAGCCAGAATTGGCAAAATTTGTATGGAGATGTATAGCGTGGGTCGAGCCACACGTTTCCGGATTCTGTTTTTCCGAATTTCCCTCCATCGGCTTTAGTAATTAAAGGGCAGGTGAGGGCGAAAGCTTCTCCTCCGGTTGTCCGGCGAATTAATTCTGTTCCGGTAGTGATATTTCCCCATTGGTCAGAACCTCCCATTTGCAACTTGCAATTTTTTGTTTTGTACAAGTAGGTAAAGTCGTATCCTTGTACCAATTGGTATGAGAATTCTGTGAATGACAGTCCGTTGCTTCCCTCTCCGGCAAGACGCCTTTTTACAGAGTCTTTACTCATCATGTAATTGACTGTGATATATTTTCCTACATCCCGGATAAAGTCCAAGAAAGAGAAATTTTTCATCCAATCGTAATTGTTGACCAACTCTGCAGCGTTGGGTGCATCCGACTCGAAATCTAAAAATTTGGAGAGTTGTTTTTTGATCGCTTCTTGATTGTGACGTAATGTTTTTTCATCCAGTAGATTGCGTTCTTGGGACTTCATAGAGGGATCTCCGATCATTCCGGTAGCGCCGCCGACCAGAGCGATAGGCTTGTGTCCGGCTCTTTGGAAATGCTTCAACATCATGACACTTACAAGGTGGCCGATGTGTAAAGAATCTGCAGTCGGGTCTATACCTACGTATGCAGTCGTCATTTCTTTCTGTAATTGTTCTTCTGTACCGGGCATTATATCGTGAATCATGCCCCTCCATTTTAGTTCTTCTACGAAATTCATTTTTTGACTATATTATGATATTTATCTATTGCAATTTGATAATTGTTGCTTCAGGGCAAAGATACATATTAAAAACAAAAAACGGAGTGTA
Source organism: Coprobacter sp. (assembly GCF_982436375.1). Lineage (NCBI taxonomy): Bacteria > Pseudomonadati > Bacteroidota > Bacteroidia > Bacteroidales > Barnesiellaceae > Coprobacter > Coprobacter sp. The sequence continues at coordinate 21,948 of NZ_CEWDCG010000015.1, forward strand.
TGGCAGAACCAAAAGTTTTATTATGTATTTTTTCTTATCGGGATAAATCGAAAAGTTCGGAAAAGTTTGTACCGATCGATATGATGAGCTCGTTTTCTGGAATCTGCCGTATTTCGGCAATTTGCCGGTAAACGGTTTCGATATCGATATTACTGTCGTCGGTTTCGAGAAATAATCGGTGCAATGGTATTATTCGGGCGGTTTCGGGATTGAACTTGTGTCCGATCGAAATTCTGAAACCGTGTTGAATGAGTTCTGTTGCTAACTGAGGTTTTCCTCTGAATCCATGAATAATCCATTCTTGACGGGCTGCGGTTTCTTTTCGTAATTTTATCAGTTCATTGAAAGCCTTTACGCAATGGATAATCATCGGTTTTTTACTGTTCTCGGCAATTTCTATTTGTTGTTTAAAGATGGTTATTTGAATGTCTATCGGGGTATCGGTCAATTTATCGAGTCCGCATTCTCCGATTGCAAGCAGTTGCGGAGATTCTGCTATTCGGGATAACTGCGATGTCAACGACATCGGGTCTGTCGAGGCTATATGCCAAGGGTGTATGCCTGCGGAGAAATAGACACCCGGATATGCATCGGGGGAGGTAAAGCTATTTTTATAAGGCAGATTGCATATACTTAGTTTTCGATCGGTTGAAAGGGAAAGGTCGTGTGTATGCAGGTTGTAATAAGTCATATCATTATGTTTAAGGTACAGGATCATAACCGCTTCCTCCCCAAGGGTGACAACGGCAAATTCTTTTTATTGCCAACCAGAGGCCTTTGAACGGACCGTGTTTGCGAATGGCTTCGATTGCATATTCCGAACATGTAGGGACAAACCTGCAGGTTTGAGGTTTGAGAGGAGAAATACATGCCCGATAAAAGTAGACGGGTATTAATAGTAGTAAAGATAAAACTCTTTTCATGAATCATTCGGCTTTGGGAGATTTTTTTCGCAAGATTCTTTACATACCTTTTCTTTTAATTTTTGGAGTAAATCTTTTAGCTTTTTCTCCAATGTTTGATAATCGAGAATTTCCCTATCTAAATAAAGGATTGCCATATCCAAAGCTGTTTCTTGACTTTGAAGCGTATCGGTGAGAATATGTTTATTTTTTCGATAAGCTTCTTTTATTCGCCTTCGGATAAGATTTCGCTTTACCGCTCTTTTAAACCTCTTTTTAGGGATACTGACAAACATAGATACAGGAACATTGTCTGTATCGGAGACAGACCGATATACTATCCGGTAGGGATAGACGATGAATGAATTCCCTGATGTAAAAAGGGCATCTATCCGTTTTTTTCCGCAAAGTCGTTCTGCCTGTGTTAATTTGAAGTTTGCCATTCGATACCAATTAGAAAGCGAAAAATATGGTACAAAGATAGCAAAAATAGCTGGATTTAATTAGTAAAGTATCGGTACGGAATTTTTGGATACAAGAATGTTCATTAATGGAATCTGTGCAATATCGATATTGAATGCCATTTTGCGGAGGATATTATGATTTGTCGTGTATTTTAATCGTATTTATATGATATTCAATCTAAATCCTACTTGAATCGCTGCTGCTGTATTGGAGACTTGTAGGGCAGAAAGAATATTTTGCCGGTGTCGGTAAACCGTGTTTGTAGAGATATTCAAAATGTCTGCAATTTGTTTGCTGCTGTGTCCTTTTGCCAATAACGTCAGTACTTCTTTTTCACGTGGGCTTAGTAATAAGTTGTCGTATAACTGATATTCTTTTTGCTGTACTACTTTACCATTCTTATTGTTTACGATTTGTCCTGATGTCAAAGTCGGGGTCTCTATGTAAGGTGTGTATGTGCAAAGTGATAGCCAAATGCTACCGTTAGGCAAACTTTCTAAATAATAAGAACGGTGCAGAACCGGAATCGTATTGCCATTTTGTAATTGAAAGTGAATGAGGCATATCGTGTTATAGTTTTTCCTTTCTCTGATTTCATTTGCACGTTGAAAATGAAAATAACGTAATTCTAAAACGTGTCGTTCGATCAAATCGTCAGCGGGGATGCAGTTGAATATTTCATCTTCAAAAGCAGAGTCGATAATTAGACCGTTTTGAGAGATTCCGATATTTTGACCGAAATTTCCGGCATCAATATAGCTCGTGTTTTTTCGTAAATCTGACAGTACGGCAACCCCGTTGTCTATTTGGACAAATGAGCGGACTTGCATTTTTCTGTTTTCAAGAATTTCATATTCCCATGTTGTTGTCCCAAAATCTTGCTCAGTGAGCAGTGACCTCAATTCTTGTTCCTGATGATTTGGCATAAATTGGTTAATTTTGACTATTGTCTTGTCGAAATAGAGTGACTAATTTTGCTGTACAAAAATACTTATAAAACAGATGAAATTATGAATAAAACATTTATTTATTGGACTTTATTAGGTATAAGTTTGTGCGTGAGCAGTTGTGAATCGCACCATAATCCTCAAAAAGCTACAGACAAGGATAGTTTATCTACGATTGATCAAATTGATGAATTGAAAGGAACAGATTGTGATATTAAATTGGGTAATGTCATCTTTACTAAAGCTGTGAACGGTGCTGATACTTTGGTTCGGATTAAAGATAATGGAATATTGGAGTTCAGGTGCGGAGGGAAGAGAGACTTTTTTTGCGATCCGAATGACGGAAAGTTGTCTAATAAGACCGCTCCGCTTTTGTTGACAAAAGTCAATAATTCGCGACCTTTTACTTTTACGGCTAAAGTTTCACCTCAATTTACTGCTACGGACACTTATAATGCTGCGGATTTGTTTGTTTTTGTTAATGACACGATATGGCAGAAGTTTGCATTCGAACAAGATGAGCGAGGTAAACACCGGATTGTCACTGTGCGTACGAGAGGAACCTCGGATGATAATAATCATGAAGAAATAGCCGGCTCTTCGGTTTATTTGAAAATATCTTCTGATACACATACTATAGCCAGCTATTATTCGACAGATAAGAAGACATGGCAGTTGGCTCGTTTGTATAAAAACGATTATCCTCAAGAGTTGTGGGTAGGTATTTGTAATCAATGTCCGCAAGGAGAGGGGAGTGTCAGTTTTTTTGAGGATATTTCTTTAGAACAAAGCAGTGTGAGCGATTTTCGGTTGGGAAATTGATTTGTATCTACTCGAAAAAACGCCTCCCTCTTTAATCCTTAATGAATAAAGAGGGAGGCATTTTATTTTATAACATATTTTCATTTTAAGTTTGTTCGTTCACAGGATAGCCGGTTTTTGCAAACTCAAAAAGAATGGGGTGTATTATTTCTTAGACGATTTGTTTTGTTCTTTAAAGAAAAGTTCCAATGCGGCTGTCATCGACGGGGCTTCCGGACGAGGAGCTTCGATATCGAGTCTGAGTCCGGCATCCCTTACCGCTTTTGCCGTTGTCGGTCCGAAGCATCCGATTTTGATATCTTGCTGCTCGAAATTCGGGAAGTTTTTCAGTAATGAATTGATTCCTGAAGGGCTAAAGAAAATCAGCATGTCATAATCGAATTTTTCTTCGGGGGCAAAATCGTTACTTACCGTACGGTACATTACCGCTTTTGTGTAATCGATTTTGTTTTTGTCAAGTAACGGATATTCGCCGTTATTGACATCTGATACCGGAAAAAGGAATTTTTCATCGGAATGTTTTATTAAGGCAGGAACAAGATCGTCCAGTTTCCCTGTATTTCCGAAAAAGATTTTTCTTTTTCGGTAGACGATATATTTTTGCAGATAGAGAGCTACCGATTCGGTCACACAGAAATATTTCATCGTTTCCGGAATCGTTACCCGCAATCCTTCACACAACTTGAAAAAATGATCAATTGCTGTTCTTGCCGTGAAAATAATAGCTGTGTAATCCAGAATAGAAATTTTTTGTTGTCTGAATTCTTTTGGGGTTATTTCTTCTACCTTAATGAAAGGACGAAACTCAATATTTACACCGTACTTTTCTGCAATGTCGAAATACGGAGATTTCTCAGAAGCTGGCTTTGGCTGAGAAACGAGTACTTTCTTGACTTTCAAAATGTTAGTATTTTAAATTCTACAAATTGGTAAATCAAAATCACACCTTTGTAAATTAGAAATAAAGGCATGATTTCAAGGGCGCAAAGGTACAAAATAAAGTACAGA
>NZ_CEWDCG010000016.1:0-25698 GCF_982436375.1 Coprobacter sp.
GTTACTATCTTTTCTCTGTTTGTTATTGGCAGTACAGATTTATGCACAGGAAGGAGTTGAATATAAAACGTTGCCGACACGAGTTAGGATTATATCTCCTGATTCAGAGCATTTTGATCCTTCTTCATTGAATATATCCTGTCATAAAGAAGTTATCGAGCCATTTGTATGGGATAATTCTACAGAAAGTTATGTAGGTAAAATACGTTGTTATTTCGGTGATGATATAGTAAATTTTACAATAGGAACTCCCGATAACCGTATTATTTGTGAATTGGAAGGCTTTATTGAAAATCTTGAATCGATAACAGAAGCTAATTTCAAAGTAGATTTTTCTCAATATCATTATGTACAGATAAAAGCAAAAGATAAGAGAATGTCTCTTTATGTTGATTATATTTATTCTTCGGAAGACGATAGCGGGTCATCATTTCCCGGAGGAAGTCATATTTATACTAATATGGTTGATAATGCAACATGGTGTAAATCCGGGGAATATACCTATGAACCTGAGATTACATTTGATGATGTTGCCGTAATGACGACTGAGCATTATTTGACTGTGGATAATAAAGATGTAGAAGAGATTATAGACATCGACATGGAGATGATGCATCTGGTAACATTCCATGTTACAGGTGTCGAAAAAAAGCCTTTGGCGGGAGCTTCTATTGATATTGTTCCGTCAACGAATGCAGATTTGGATATGGAGCTTGATACCGATGACGAAGGAATAGGGAGAGCCTATTTGTTGGATGGATCTTATTATTTCGGGGTAGATGCTTCCTATAATAACTATTTTGGGAGCGATGACTCTATCGGAGAGTTTGCCGTATCCGGAAAAGATATTGATGTAAAATATGGGTTTGATGACTATAAGAAAGTGATATTCAACATATCCGGAATAGGTCTTCAGTCTGTTGCATTGTCGATTATGAAGGCTTATGAGTCGAATCAAGATGAATATTATGAGACTTTATCCGGAGAGGGAGTTGTGGTTCATGAGATGTATCTGCCGGCAGACGGTCAATTCAGTTATAGCATCAATCCGACTTGCTCAGGCTATAAGTTCCCTGTTAAGAATGATGTTTTTGAAGCAAATACGACAGATAGGTTAGATATTGTTTTTGATGAACAAAAATATACACAAGTATTTTTTGATGTTATAAATAAGCCTGAAGAAAGTTATCCGTATATAAAGATATTTCACAATACTACCTTGGTGCGCGATTTATACATTGGGGATATGTCTTCTAAAGAGATGTTTTCTCCGGGCGAATATAATTATGTGTTGATAAGTAATAATAGTGATTTGCAGTCAAAGGGGTCGTTTGTCATTTCTAAAGGAGATGAGAAAAAGACTATAACAGTAGATTGTGCCGAAGGTATAAGCAAACCGGTCTTTTTTAGTGTAAAAAATATGCCGGAATCTATTAAATCGGAATATCTCTCGTATGAAGTAAAAAGTGAAAATGGAATGGATTTGTTCAATTTCAGTTTCTATCCTGATCAAGAAGAGCCGGTTCAATTTTCTTTGCCGAATGGTTCTTATATTTTTGCTATTAGTAAAGATGACAGTAGAGGGACATTTTATCATGAACAGAAAGTCGATATAGATGATAATAATCGTAATGTAGAAATTGATCTCGGAAATTATGGTACTGTACGGGTATATACTACTGCTCCTGAAGGAATTTCGGTAGATGATATATTTTGTATATATCCCGATGGGCAGACGGTTGACCTTTATGGTGAAGAAGTCATGGTATGGCTTGAAAGCGGCAAAGAGTATAGCTTTATCGCATCGGGTAGTGATGATAACGGCTTTGATATGCATTCGTCGGAGAAGAAAGCAGTTACCGTTAAGGCTGGCGAGGTCGTTGATGTTACTTTAGATCTGAAAATTCCGCAGATCGATTATACGGTATCGATGAGTATCCGAGATAGATATGCAGGTTATATTAAGAATGCAAAAGTAACGATAAATGGAGAGGCTTATCGGTCGAATCGTCAAGGACAGGTCCAAACTCTTATTCCTGTTTCCGGAAATAGCCTTACTTATAGGGTAGAGGCTACTGGATATGAAACTTTAGAGAAAACAATTCAACTGTCAAAAACGGATATTATGTTTCAATATGTAGATATAGATGTGTTCTTGGAATATGATGGTGGAGTTGATGGCATAGAAGAGCAGACGATTGATAAGTTAAAAGTCTTGAATACTGTTGTAGATGGTAATTTATTTATCGATAATGGAACAGAAAATATGTGGAAAATGATTATGGTGGGACTTGATGGCCATGTTGTGATCAATAAGAATATAGAATTGGGTATCAATGATATTGGTGTAGAAAATCTTGCTTCAGGATTTTATGTCGTTGTATTAAGTAACAGTACTGAACAAAAGTCTGTAAAGATTATCAAGCGATGAAGTTCTGCAAATAAATCTTATATAAACAAAAAGCGGTTATCTGTAATTTTGATGATAACCGCTTTTTTTGTTTATAAAATCAAAATAAATGATTTTCAGAACTTATCTAAATTTTCCGATAAGAAAATATTATCAGGTCATTTGTAAAACCTCAGTGGTTCATTTTTAGCATATCTTCTATATGCTCACGGTTATTGCTGAGGCGTGGAATTTTGTGTTGTCCGCCCAATTTCCCTTTATCTTTCAACCAGTCATGGAATAGTCCGGGGCGAGCTTTTATTATTTCAAGCCGGTCAAGGAAAATACCTTTGTATCGTTTAGCCTCATAGTCCGAATTAAGGCTCTGTAATGTCGCATCGAGAATGTCGGCAAACTGTTCTAATGACTCCGGTTCTTTTTCGAATTCGATCAACCATTGATGGCGACCTCGGCTTTTGTTCGACATGAATACCGGTGCAGCACTGTAATTTGAGATAATTGCTCCTGTTTGTTCACAAGTTTTTGCCAAACCTTTTTCTGCGTTATCTACCATTAGTTCTTCTCCGAAAGCGTTGATAAAATGTTTTGTCCGTCCGGAGATAATGATTTTTGCAGGATCGGTCGATATTACTTTTACCGTATCGCCTATCTGGTATCGCCATAGTCCGCTGTTGGTCGTAATAACCAATGCATAATTCTGGCCTTTTTCTATTTCCCAAATCGGCAGTACGATCGGGTCTTTTTTCCCGACTTCCGATAAAGGAATAAATTCAAAAAATACACCTATGTCGAGTAGCAGTAACATTCCTTGTTCGTCGAAGCTGTTTTGTACGGCAAAGAATCCTTCAGAGGCATTGTAGGTTTCTACGTAGTGCATTTTTTCTGAGGGAATCAGTTCTTTATAATAAGAACGGTAGGGTTCGAAACTTATTCCTCCATGAAAGAATACTTCGAGATTCGGCCATACTTCGGATAGATATTGTTTTCCGCTCTGTTGCAATATCTTTTTTATCAAAGTCAGAAACCAAGATGGAACGCCGGACAAGTTTGTTACATTCTTGTGTAAGGTGGACCGTACGATTTCTTCGAGTTTCTTTTCCCATTCCGACATTAAGGCGATTCGCTTTTCCGGAACACGGATGAGATTGACTAACGGATTGATGTTCTGTATCAGGCATGCCGACAAATCTCCGCATCGGATGTCTTTGCGGAGAGAGCTGATCTGGTGGCTTCCCCCGAGAATCAAACCTTTTCCTGAGAACATCCGACTATCGGGATTCATGTTCAAATAACTGACGACACAATCTGTGCCTCCCCGATAGTGACATTGGTACAATCCTTCTTTACTGACCGGAATAAATTTGCTTTTGTCGTTTGTCGTCCCGGAAGATTTGGCAAACCAGCGGACTTTTGACGGCCATATAAGGTTGTTTTCACCTTTAAGCATCCGTTCTACATACGGTTTCAGTTCTTCGTATGTAATCAACGGAACTTGTTCGGAGAATGTTTTATAATCTGGGATTTTCTTGAAACGGTATAGTTTCCCTATTTCTGTATTTTGAGCTGTTTCAAGAAGGCTGTATAGTTGTTTTTTTTGTATCTCGTCTCCGTATCTTTCAAACAAGTCGATCTGTTTTTGTCTTTTGGCAAAAAGCGGGCGTACTATAGGTGTTATATCCATCTTGTTTTGGTTGTTATTCGAGGCAAAAATACGAAATATACTAATTTTTATTTCATGATCAGTAAATTATATGCATGTATTTTGCATTATGTAGCAATTGAGAGGCATTTTGTTTATCGAATTATAAAATTATGTTTGGCAAAATATAGATTTTGAGGGTTGGATAATACAAAAAAACCGTAAATCCATTTTCAGACTTACGGTTTATTCTTATTTTCTTGATAACGGGGTTTTTATTATCTCCGTTTTTTCTTACTGTTTTCACGTCCCCGACTTTTGGAAGATTTGTATTCGTTTCCAAAACTTTCTCGTTTTTGTGAAGATTTTCCTCCGAAGTCTCTTTTACCGAATCCCCCTTTTCTGCCGGAATGTTCCCGTTTCCCGGAGCTTTCTTTTTTGTCTGCTGGTTCTACAGAAACCCGTTTGCCGAAAAAGTTGATGTTTTTTAAACTTCCGATTATGTTACGGGCAGATTTCTCTTCTACTTCGAAAAATGAGAAGTTCGGAAGAACATCGATTCTGCCGATAGAAGCGTGTCCCTTAACGTTGTCGTTAATCATTTCGATTAATGTGCTGGGGTAAAAACCGTCGGCTTTTCCAAGATTGATAAAAAGGCGGGAATAGCCTTCTTCTGCTTTTCTGGCTTTACCTCTTGTGCGTTCTCCGCGTTGATTTCCACGGTCTTTCGTATTTCTGTCCTCTGGAATATCCAGTTCGCTTGCATCTGCATAATAATCAATCAGTCTGTTAAATTCGAGCGAAACGATTCGTTTGATGAGGTCTTCGTTGCTTAACCACTCCAGTTTGCGGAAGATGGATGGCAGATAAGATGCGATTTCTTCTTCGTTTACTTTAACCTTTTCAATTTTATCTACCAGATTAAACAATTGCTTTTCGCATATCTGACCTCCTGTCGGAATATGTCCTTTTTCGAATTTTTTACCGATGATTTTTTCAATATCCCGCATTCGCCCTTTTTCTTTTACGTGAATTATGGCGATGGAAGTTCCCTTTTTTCCGGCACGGCCTGTACGACCGCTTCTGTGGGTGTATGTCTCGATGTCATCTGGTAATCCGTAGTTGATGACATGGGTCAGGTTGTCTACATCGAGACCGCGTGCCGCAACATCGGTTGCGACCAATAGCTGAAGGTTTTTTACTCTGAATTTTTGCATGACGGCATCCCGTTGTGCTTGAGATAACTCACCATGTAAAGAATCTGCATTATATCCGTCTTGTATCAGTTGGTCTGCTATCTCCTGGGTCTCACGCCGGGTACGACAGAAAATGATGCCGTATATATTGGGATAATAGTCGGCAATGCGTTTCAATGCCAGATATTTATCTTTTGCGTGTACCAGATAGTAAACATGTTTTATATTTTCAGCTCCTTCATTTTTGCTCCCGATTACCACTTCTTTGGGATTGCTCATGTATTTTTTTGCTATTTTGGCTATTTCCGCCGGCATGGTAGCTGAGAATAGTAACATATTGCGTTCTTCCGGAATAGCGGCTAATATTTCGTTTATGCTTTCTGTAAAGCCCATATTGAGCATCTCATCGGCCTCATCCATAATCACCGTACCTATCCGATCGAGTTTTACCATCTTTCTGTTCATCAAATCGATGAGACGACCCGGTGTCGCCACGATGATTTGTACCCCTTTTTTCAGCGTCTTTATTTGGCTTTCGATACTTGATCCTCCATAAACCGGAAGTATTTTCAGCCCGCTGATATATTTTGAATAATCGTTCAGATCACTGGCTATTTGCAGGCAAAGTTCTCTTGTCGGACTTAAAATAAGGGCTTGAGGATAATTGCCGCTGACATCTATTTTTTGAATTACGGGAAGTCCAAATGCCGCGGTTTTTCCGGTTCCGGTTTGAGCCAAAGCTACGATATCGGTATTTTCGGCAAGTAAAAGGGGAATAACCTGTTCCTGTACAGGCATTGGATTCTCAAATCCGATTTCAGAAATCGCTTTTAATATTTTGCTGTCGATTCCTAATTCTTCAAATGTTTTCATTTATTTATTTGCTTATTAGAACCTTTAGGATTGCCGCAAGAAGTCGCTGTGTTATCCCAACCTTTTAACTTTCTCAATACCTGACGGGGCTGTCCGCCTAAAAGGAGAATCGTATACCTACATGAAACCTAAAGAATTTATTTGCTCGCAAAGGTAGATATAAATATTGGCATAATCGTAAATTCGGCATATTTTTAACTGAATTTGTTTAATTCATAGAGAATTAGAGCCAAAAGAATGTCATTGAAGAAGAATCTCTTGTAATCTTTTTTGTTTTTCCGGAGTCATGTTCAGTTCTTGTTCCAGATAATTCTGGATGCTGCCGTATTGTCTTTTTATATATTTAAATGCGCAATTGAGGTATTGTTCATCTGCAGTCATCAAGGCAGTGACCGCTTCTTGTATATCTAAAGGAAAATCGACTAAATTCAGATCTACTGAACGCTTGTCAAGGTACTGGTTTGTCAATAAATAGTCATCTAAGATTGTCTCTTCGGGTATATTCAGGGCAGATAAGATAAGGACTACGGCAAATCCTGTATAATCTTTTCCATAACTGCATGTGAGTACTACCGGGTAGTTCTCGGGCATTAACAACTGGTTGAACATCGATTTATACGTTGTCGTTGCTTTCTTGGAAAGATCGATAAACAGATCTTGCATAAATACGCATGCATCTCCCCGTTTGAATTCATGGTTGTTGATTTTCTCTTCTAACATATCTAATGGGTATAAAGATATGGGCATGTGTATGATATTTTCTAATTTGAGACTTGACGGAGGCAAAGTGAAAATTTGAGAATCTCTGAAGTCGATCAGGGTTTTGATTTTCAGATTTTTCATACGCTGTATGCTTTCATTGTCGAGTGAGTCTATTTTTCCAGACCGATACAACATTCCCCATTTGATTCTTTTTTTATCATAATTTTTGTAACCGCCGAGATCTCTGAAATTTTGGACGAAATTGAATTGTTGGGAGCGGGTTCCGACAATACGGTCATATTTGTCGTCAAATCTTAATAAAAAGTATTTGCGGGCAACAGCCGGATTTGTATGGATACGTATGTTTTCATCAGATATCGGACATTCTGCAATCAGCCCGTTTTCTGTATCGAAATTTTGGGGATCGACAGAACTGTATATCTTTACATTGCCTTCGATAACAGGAGAAATATCCCATTTCAGTATATAATCCGGAGTATTATCGATTTCGCATACAATGTCGATTTCTGGTTCGGAAGAACTGCAAGCTGAGAAAATAATAAGTAAAAAAAGATATTTGAGATGATTTAGCATAGTCTGTGACTCTTGATAAATATTCGCAAATATAAAAAAAGCCCACTATAAAAAGGTAGGCTTTATATTCTTTAATATATAATAGAATATCTTGTGGATTTGGCCAGACTCTTAATGTGTTGCCCTGTATTTTGCTGCAAATTCGGTAGAAATATAGTTGTCATAAGAGTTGCATACTTCTAAAGAGAAGTCTATTCCGGAGGATATAATGTCTGACCATTTTTCCGGTGAAAGGTTTTCTAATTGACTGCGGGAAATGTTTTCTCTCAATATTCCGTAAAGTAGTCCGGCATTGAAATTGTCTCCTGCTCCGATCGTACTGACCGGTTTTATCTGCGGTACGTCGAAATGCAAGTGTGTTTGTGCTGTAAATAATTCTACGCCTTTTGACCCTCTTGTGTAGATAAAATTAGGACAATAGAATTTAATTTTGTCGAGATATACTTTCCCCGGATCTGAAAGATTAAATAACGTCTCGAAATCTTCTTCCGAACCTCGTATAATATCTGCATATTCGAAATTCTCGAGTAAAGACGGAGTGATGCGCATGGCTTCGTGGGCGTGAGCTTTCCGGAAATTAGGATCATAATAAATTATGGCTTTCCGTTCACGGGCATATTCCAGAAACTCTGTTATCCGGTATCTTAGAGATGGATTTACGGCATAGTATGAGCCTAAAATCAGAATGTCGTCGGGGTCTATTCTCGGCCATATGACATTTAGTCTATTTTCGGGATATTGGGTATAAAACATATACCGGGCTTCATTCTGGTCATTTAAAAAGGCTAAAGATACGGGCGATTTCCCTTCACAAAATATATCTACATTCTCAGTTGACAGGTTATTTTCCCGCATAAATGACAAGATATTGTTCCCGACCTGATCTTGTCCTAATTCTGTTATGAAGTGAACAGGTATTCCCAAACGTCCCAGACTGACCATCGTATTGAATACAGAACCTCCCGGTAAGGCTTTGGTCGGTTGTCCGTTTTTGAAAATTATATCGAGAATTGTCTCTCCTATGCCAATAATTTTTCGCATATATCGTTATTTTTTGTCGTCACAAGATTGTTCCCGTGAAAGTTGTCCCAAATATCCTCCGTGATGCCTTAGTGCGTATTGGCTGCTGTCGAATCCGGTTGCTTTCATAGTGCCTACGACTAATATGTCGCCGATAACAGTCATGAGAGTTGTCGAAGTCGTCGGAGTGAGGCCTAACGGACAAACTTCTGCCGGAGCTCCGGTAAACAGGCAGACATCGGCGGATTGTGCCAATTGACTGTCGGGATTTCCGGTAATGACAATAAATCGTAGATCAGGTTGCAGCCGGGATGCCAAAACGAGTAATTCTAAAATTTCACGGGTTTTTCCCGAATTAGAAATTACCAGCATTAGATCGTTTTCTTGCAGAACGCCTAAGTCTCCGTGTTGGGCTTCACTGGGATGTAGAAAAACAGAAGGGATTCCTGTAGAACAGAAAGTCGTTGCGATATTCATGGCAATCTGTCCGGCTTTCCCCATTCCGCTGGTAACTAATTTCCCTTTTTTGCGGTGTACTTGTTCTACAATTAATGAAATTGCTTTTTCAAAAGCATCGGATATAGGAATATTTAATATAGCGTTAGCTTCACGTTGTAAAATAGATTGAATGTCCTCAGCAGTTGTCATTCCGGTATATATTTAATTGATTTAATAATTCAAAAATTCTCGAGCATTCGGATACACTCTTCTGCATTTGTCGCTATTTGATAATAATTTTTGTAATGAGGAGATGCGAATCGTTCCCTGTAAAATAGCTCTATCTGGTTGATCAGAAGGTTGTAGAATCCGTTTGTATTGCAGAATACGACTTTCTTGTCATGATAACCTAAATGTCCGGCTGCGATTACGGTAAAAATTTCATCTAATGTTCCGAATCCACCGGGCAAGGCAATGAATACATCGGCTTTGTCGAGCATCATTTGTTTTCTCTCTCCGAGAGTGTCTACCCTTATCAGCTCATCCGGTAGTCGGCTGGCCTTTCCATAATCGCAGATGCGGTGTGTAATGATCCCGGTGATAGATCCACCGTGTTTTTTGACGTGTTCGGCTGTCGCTTCCATGAGTCCGACATTAGCCCCACCGTATATCAACCTTTTTTTATTTTTCCCTATCCATCGGCCTATTATTGCCGACTCTTCAAAATAACAACTGTCGACTTCGTTCCCTGAAGCGCAAAAAAGACCGATATTTTGAATCATAGTTTTTTTCATTGGATTTATAAAAACGAAGATAGGGCTTTTTTACTAAATATTATCTTTCTCAAAATATTTTTTATCAATAGTATATTGTTGATAGTAAAAGAAATGTTTTGGAAAAAATAGTTCGGAACATTTTTTTATATCTAATTTTGTGCGCTTAAAAGAAAAAGAAAGCATGGCACATCATCAATTTTATACTTTATCGAACGGGTTGCGTATTATATATCAGCCTACCGTTTCTACTGTCTCTTACTGCGGATTTACGGTCAATGCGGGAACGAGGGACGAATTCTCAGGGGAATTCGGTATGGCTCATTTTGTCGAGCATCTTATATTTAAAGGAACTGCACATCGCAGATCGTGGCATGTCTTGAACCGAATGGAAAATGTCGGAGGTGAGTTGAATGCTTATACGGCAAAGGAAGAGACAACTGTATATGCCGTTTTTTTAGAAGAGCACTTGTCTCGGGCTGTCGAGTTGCTGTGTGATTTGGTACTCCATTCGCAATTTCCGGCGCAGGAGATAGAACGAGAGGTGGAAGTAATTCTCGATGAGATCAATTCTTATAAAGATAATCCGGCCGAATTGATTTATGATGAATTTGAGAATTTGCTTTTTTCAGGACATGCCTTGGGGCACAATATATTGGGAGAACCGGAAGAATTAGTTCGTTTTACCTCTCAAGACGGACGTCGTTTTTTGAGACAGCAGTATATACCTTCGAATATGGTGTTCTTTTTTATGGGACATACGCCTTTTAAGCGTGTGATATCTCTGCTTGAGAAATATATCGGGGGAGAACCGGAAGGGAAAGGTATAAACCATAGAGTTGCTCCCGGAGGATATACTCCGTTTGCTGAGCGGCGTATTTTGGATACTTTTCAAGCGCATGCATTGGTCGGGAATCGGGCGTATAGTATGTTCGATGAGCGGCGCGTCCCTTTATTCTTATTGAATAATATGCTTGGAGGGCCGGGCATGAACAGCCGTCTGAACATTGCTTTACGTGAGAAAACAGGATGTGTTTATACTGTCGAGTCTTCTGTAACTTCATATACAGATACCGGGGTCTTTGCTATATATTTCGGAACAGATCCGAAGAAAGTTGATAGATGTCTTTCATTGATGCATAAAGAATTTAAGCGTTTGCGTGATACGGCATTGTCTATATCCCAACTGGCTGCGGTCAAAAAGCAGTTTATCGGACAGATGGGGGTCGGAACTGAAAATCGGGAAAGTATGGCTTTGGGTTTAGGAAAAATCTTCTTACATTACAATAAATATGATACTCTTGAAGAATCATTTCGTAGGGTAGAAGCCGTTACTGCATCGGATCTGCTCGAGGTTGCCAATGAAATATTGGACGAAAAAAGCATTTCGACTCTTGTTTTTGTTTAATTAAGAGTCTACCTGAACTTTATCGGGAAATTTGAACAGGAACTAAATAATAGACAACAATTCCCGAATCGATTTTAATGAAAACATCCGGTCACATGTCTCCGGCTTGTCAACTTTTTCATGTTCCCATGTCGTATAAAAAGGAATGTGTGCAGCATATCCTCCGATCGACAAGACCGGAATAATATCCGATTTCAAGGAGTTCCCGACCATGAGAAATTTGTCCGGAGATACTTGTAGACGATCTATCAGAGACCGGTAACCCGACTCATTTTTCTCGCTCATGATTTCGATATGGGAAAAGTATTTTTTTAATCCCGATTCTTCGATCTTTCGTTCTTGGTCGGTAAGATCGCCTTTCGTTGCCATAACCAAGGTATAATCTTTTTGGAGAGCAGATAGCGTGTCTTCTACACCGTCGATTAATTTGACAGGATAAGAAAGTTGTTTTTTCCCTAATTCCAATATTTCTTTAATCGTATTTCCTGAAATTTGATTGTTGCTGAGTTCCAATGCCGTTTCTATCATACTGAGAACAAATCCCTTGATCCCATAACCATATATAGGAAGTGTTTTTATTTCGTTTTTCAATAATGATTCGAGAACTTGATTTTGATCGGCATATTCTTTAATCAATTCGCAAAAACGATGCTCGTTTTCCCTGAAAAAAAGTTCATTTTCCCATAACGTGTCGTCTGCATCGAAAGTGATGATATCCAATTCTTTTTTCATACGGTTTATTCCCATTTTGAAAGCAAAGATACGCACATTCATAGGAATAGTTTTATATTTGCGGGAGGTAAAAAATCTGAAATGAACAGAAAAAAGGTTTTACTGGGGATGAGTGGCGGTACAGACAGTTCTGTCGCTGCAATATTATTGCAGGAGCAGGGATACGATGTTGCTGGTATAACATTTCGGTTTTATGAAATCGAAGGAAATACCGCATATCTGAGTGAATCGGCTGAGTTAGCTGATCGGTTGGGAATACCTCATTATATCTGTGATGTACGAAAGGAGTTTGAGAAAAATATTGTTACTTATTTTATAAATGAATATATGTCCGGTTGCACACCGGTCCCTTGTATTGTTTGCAATAATACCTTTAAATGGCCGTTAATGGCCAAAGTTGCAGATGAACAGGGTATCCGGCATATCGCTACCGGGCATTATGTCCGGTTGATGGAGACGGGAGGCCATTCTTATCTGCAATCCGGAGTCGATCCGGACAAAGACCAGTCCTTTTTTCTTTGGGGACTTCCTGAGATTTTGATCAAAAGAATGATTTTACCTTTAGGGACGTTAACAAAAACTGAGGTCCGGGAAATTGCCCGACAACGGGGATTCTTTCAGATTGCTGCCCGAAAAGATAGTTTAGGGGTTTGTTTCTGTCCGGGAGATTATCGCTCTTTTCTGAAAAAACGGTTGGGCGAGTCTGTTTTTTCAGAGGGATTTTACGAAGATGAATCCGGCAAGATTATCGGTAAGCATAAAGGATATCCTTTTTATACCGTAGGTCAACGCAGAGGACTGGGGTTGAATTTGCAGCATCCGGTTTTTGTTAAAGAAATTTCTGCTCAAGATAATCGAGTAGTTATTGCGTCCCTTTCGGGGATGTATAAAATCCGGATGATATTGAAATCTGTAAATGTAATCGATTCTTCCGATTTTGACGGACGTTGTGCGATAACCTGCAGAATCCGTTATCGAAAACAGAATACTCCTTGTCGGGTCTTTTTTATTTCGGATAATCGGGCGGAAGTCCGTTTTGAAGAGCCGGTACATTCTGTTGCTCCCGGTCAGGCGGCCGCTTTTTATTGCGGGGATAGGCTATTGGGCGGAGGCATTATTGTATCTGCGGAGTAATAATAACGTTATATCAGATTAAAAATGTGCTATGGAGAATATGGGAGAGAAAGAAATTTTGGAAAAATTAGAACGAAAGGGAGTAAAGCCGACGGCTAACCGTATATTGGTATTAAAAGCTTTGTTGAGTAATTCGACGCCTGTCAGTTTATCGGATTTGGAGGATTTTATCGTTACGATGGATAAGTCGAGTATCTTTCGTGTGTTGACATTGTTTCTCGAACATAATGTCGTTCATGCAATGGAAGACGGCAGCGGGTCTTTAAAGTATGAGGTTTGCATGAGTGAAGGCAGATGTTCTCTCTCCGATATGCATATCCATTTTTATTGCGAAGTGTGTCACCGGACATATTGTTTTAAGACGATACATGTTCCGGTAATAGAACTTCCCGAAAATTTTACACCGCATTTTGTCAATTATATGGTCAAGGGGGAATGTCCGGAATGTAAGGGGCAGCATTCCGAAGTTTGAGACGTTTGCTTGATCGGCATTTCTTTGGCGCTTAGCCAGTACTTGTTTTTTCAGTGGAAGATATGCCTTGTCCCGATATGGACTGCTTGTCCTCGATTATAGCCTTATTTTCACTGTCCACTTCTTGTGAAAACGGTAAAACAGACCGGAAGAAAGAGCAAAAATGACCCGATAGAGTTTTTTATCGGAAAATTTAGATAGGCTCTAAGGCAAATGATATAGAATAAAGTGCAAATCATTTTTGCTAAGTAGTGGGTACAAATTTCTTTGCAATCAGGTTGCATAATTTTCTCTCTAACTTTGTGCCAAAGATCAAAATAATCATGTTTTAATTATGGCACATAATCATCACGAGCACCATCACGGTCATAAACACCTTCATGCTCACGGAGGGTTGAAAGGGCAAGTAATCCTTATTATCGTCACTATACTTTTGTTTATTGGAGCGGTACTTATTGAGAAGAATTGTAATCTGCCAACATGGCAACTACTACTCGTTTATCTCGTTCCTTATTTGCTTGTCGGTTATCATACATTGGCAGAGGCGGCTGAAGGCATCTTGGGCGGAGATATCTTCAATGAACATTTCCTGATGTCTATTGCTACAATCGGCGCACTTTGTATTGGCTTTCTTCCGGGAGCTGAGACAGAATTTCCGGAAGCGGTATTTGTAATGTTATTCTTCCAAATAGGAGAGTTATTTGAAAATTATGCTGAAGGAAAGAGTCGTGACAGCATTTCACACCTTGTGGATATACGTCCTGACGTCGCTAATGTGGAGATCGGTGGAAAATTGGTAACCGTTTCACCCGAAAATGTAAATGTGGGAGATATTATTGTTATTAAGCCGGGCGAAAAAGTTCCTCTTGACGGAAGAATCATTGACGGCACATCATCTCTTAACACGATTGCTCTGACGGGAGAAAGCATGCCCAGAGATTTGAGCGTGGGCGATGACGTAATTTCGGGCTGTGTGAACCTTACGGGGGTTATTCGCGTAAAAACGACTAAAGATTTCGGGGAGAGTACGGTTTCAAAAATTATCGAACTGGTGGAAAGTGCCGATGAGCATAAATCTAAGAGTGAATCGTTCATTACAAAGTTTGCACACGTATATACCCCGATTGTGGTTATTGCCGCATTACTGCTTGCTGTTATACCACCGTTATTTTCATCGGTGGGATTTGCCGAGTCGTTCCCGGCGTGGTTTCACCGTGCACTGATTTTTCTCGTAGTATCATGTCCATGTGCTTTGGTGATCAGTGTACCGCTCACATTCTTTGGGGGACTTGGCGGTGCATCACGCAAAGGTATTCTTATTAAAGGGAGTAATTATATGGATACGCTGGCAAGAGTGGGTACGGTGGTATTCGATAAGACCGGAACTTTAACTCGGGGAGAATTTGAGGTAACAGCTGTACATCCTGATGATTTCAATGAAACAGAACTTTTACATCTTGCAGCGCATGTGGAACATTTCTCTACACATCCGATAGGAGAAGCCTTGCGTACCGCTTTCCCGAACGAGGCAACAGATGGTTGTAAGATAACGGATGTCGAGGAAATTGCAGGACATGGAATCCGTGCAAATGTATCGGGCTGTACTGTTTGTGTGGGTAACTCTAAAATGATGGATGCGATAGGTGTAAAATGGAATAATTGTCATAGTATAGGAACGATAATTCATGTAGCCGTAGATGGTAAATATGTCGGGCACGTAGTTATAAATGACCGTTTGAAAGATGATAGTGCACAGGCTGTTAAATCACTGAAGCGACTTGGTGTGGACCATATGGTAATGCTTACCGGTGATCGTAAAGAGGTTGCGTTTGATGTGGCAAAAAAACTCGGACTTGACACTTGCTACGCCGAGTTGATGCCTGCCGATAAGGTGAGATATGTTGAGCAGTTGCTTGCCACAAAAACAGAAAACAAAACTCTTGCTTTTGTAGGTGATGGAATTAATGATGCTCCTGTTTTGAAACGTGCAGATATTGGTATCGCAATGGGTGGACTTGGCAGTGATGCCGCAATAGAAGCCGCCGATGTGGTGCTCATGGATGACCAACCGTCAAAAATAGCCACAGCAATACGTATTGCACGTCGCACCATATGCATTGCACATGAGAATGTATGGTTTGCTATCGGTATAAAGATCGCAATACTCGTTCTTGCTTCTATCGGGCTCGGTACTATGTGGATGGCTGTTTTTGCAGATGTCGGAGTAACTGTTCTGGCAGTGTTTAATGCAATGCGGGCGTTACGAATTTAAGCGTTTGTTCTCAAATCTGACCTAAGCAAAATTTGAACAGGCTCTAAGACGAGCACTATGGAAAGGATAAATTTAAAGAGCCATATCAAACTCTATTTTGAGTAATGATATGGCTCTTTGGGTTACGTTGAATTGAGTTAGGTTTCAGATTAAAAGTTTATCTTTTCGATAAAGAAACTCTCTGAATTAGAACATCTTTGCAAAACTCAAAAAAACACACAAAGTCAACCTTGTAAAAACTCAGAAAAGATTTTATTTAACCTCCCATGTCTCTTCACTTAATAAAAGATCCCGTAGAGTCTTTTTCGGATTCTTTTCTTTTATGGAGTCGATCTGTTTTTTTACTTCTTGATCGTAGACGGGTGCATCGACCGATCGAATAACACCTACGGCCAAAGGCAGTTCATGACCGTCCATCATGGCAAGGCGTTGATGTAAGAAATTATCTTGGGTCGTCGCATCATGAGTGAGTATATCATTAAGTGTTACTCCGTTTTCTCCTATTGTGACTGCTTTTAATGTGAAACCGTCGTCGAGAACCAATCCTTTATTGAGATCTTTACCGAAGAGCATTTTTTCTCCGTGCTTCAAATGTATTGTTCGTTCTGCCCGGAATTCTTTATCCGCTACATAACTATGTATATGGTCGTTGAATATGACACAGTTTTGCAAAATTTCAACGACCGATGCCCCTTTATGTCTTCCAGCTTCTACCATTACTTCTTTAGATACGGCCAGATCGACATCTATTGCCCGGGCAAAAAAATGCCCTCGAGCTCCGAATGTCAGTTCTGCAGGTACAAAAGGGTCTTCGACCGTACCGTAGGGAGATGATTTGGTAACAGCTCCTCGATCACTGGTCGGAGAATATTGGCCTTTTGTGAGTCCGTATATTTTGTTGTTCAGCAAGATAATATTAAGATCTACATTTCTTCGTAAGGCATGAATAAAGTGGTTTCCACCGATAGCCAGACAATCTCCGTCTCCGGTAATTTGCCATACCGTGAGATCGGGATTGGCGGTTTTGACACCCGTTGCGATAGCTGCTGCCCGTCCGTGAATCGTATGAAATCCGTAAGTATTCATATAATATGGTAACCGGGATGAACAACCTATACCCGATATCACAGCCGTTTTGTGAGGCGGAATGCCTAACTCGGCCATTGCTTTTTGTAATGTATTTACTACGGCATGATCTCCGCACCCCGGACACCAGCGTACATATTGGTCGCTTTTAAAATCTTTGGCGGTATATTCTGTATTGCTGCTCATGAGTTATTCCTCCATCAGTTTTGAAAAATGATCGGTCAGTTCACTTACCATGAACGGTTGACCTTGAACTTTGTTGAATCGTGATACATTGGTAAGTCCCGGAATTTTGGCACATAATTGGGTGGCAAATTGTCCGTTATTCAGCTCGCAAACTACGATTTTCTTATATCGTCTTAATATCTCTTCCGTGTTTTTGGGCATTGGATTGATATAATTGAAATGAACCATTGCTACCTTTTTGCCGATAGCGTTCATTGATTCCACCGCAGAATAAAGATGTCCGTATGTACCACCCCATCCGACAACCAGTAAATCAGCTTCCGGATTACCCAATATCTCAAGTTCGGGTATTTCGTTTGCTATATAATCGATTTTTGCTTGTCGCATATCCGTCATTTTTTGGTGATTGGCCGGATCGGTTGATATCGCACTGGTAATACAGTCTTTTTCCAGTCCTCCCAATCGGTGCATAAAACCTTCTGTTCCGGGAATAGCCCAATAACGGACATTTGTTTCAGGATTACGTTTATAAGGTTTCCAGTTATCTTTCAATAAATCATTGTAAACATATTGAGGATGTATTTCGGGATATTCTTCCATTTCGGGAATGCGCCAAGCCGAAGATCCGTTCGCGATAAAAGCATCTGTCAAAAGAATGACCGGAGTCATGTGTTCCAATGCTATTTTTGATGCGGCGAAGGCCATATCGAAACAGTTGGTCGGGGTCGAAGCCGCGAGAACGACTACGGGAGATTCGCCGTTTCTTCCGTACAAAGCTTGTAGCAAGTCTGTTTGTTCCGATTTAGTCGGGAGTCCTGTAGAAGGGCCTCCGCGTTGTACGTCGATAATCACTAACGGCAGCTCTGCCATAACGGCAAGACCGATTGCTTCGCTTTTTAGTGCAAGTCCCGGGCCGGAAGTCGATGTGGCTGCAAGGTTACCGGCAAAGCTAGCTCCGATCGCCGTGCATATTCCGGCTATTTCATCTTCTGCTTGAACGACTTTTACACCCAGATCTTTTCTCTTGGCCAATTCATGAAGAATATCACTTGCCGGAGTGATAGGATAACTTCCTAAAAATAGCGGTAATCCCGATTTTTCAGATGCAGCGATCAATCCTAATGCAGTTGCCCTGTTTCCGTTTACATCGGTATAGAACCCTTTTTTTGCCGACTTTGTCTCGATACGGTAAGTCGATACCGAAGCATGTATGTTGTTTCCGTAATTATACCCGTCGGTCATGACTTTGATATTGGCCTCGAGAACGGACGGTTTTTTTGCAAATTTGTTTTTCAATAAGTGTGCGGCCTGATCTAAGGGTCGGTCGAATAACCAGCAAATCAGTCCTAATGCGAACATGTTTTTACAACGAAGAATTGTTTTGTTATCTAATCCCGAGTCTGCTAAAGAGTCTTTGACAAGAGATGTGATGGCTACGGGAACTACTTGTACCGAATTCATGTTCAGTTCTTTAAAAGGATCTTCGGTTAGGAATGCTGCCTTTTCGAGATCATTTTTTTGGAATGAATCGGTATCGATGATAACCACTGCATTCGGTTTTACATATTTAGTATTGGTTTTTAATGCTGCCGGATTCATGGCAACCAAAACATCGGCCTTATCTCCCGGAGTATATACCCCTTTACCGATATGCACTTGAAATCCGGATACTCCGCCCAATGTCCCTTGAGGGGCACGTATTTCTGCCGGATAATCGGGGAAAGTGGAAATTTCATTTCCGATAGCTGCCGAAATGTTTGAAAAGAGGTTTCCTGCTAATTGCATTCCGTCTCCGGAATCTCCGGAGAAACGGATAACCACTTTTTCCAGTTCTTTCACGTTCGTTTGTTCTGACATAATCTCCCTTATTTAGTTTATTGTTTTGATCGAATTGTTTGTAATGAAAAACAGGAATATTTCAAGTTTCAAATTATTATATATTTTGCTGAAATGGTATTTATTGTATAGCAAATGTGCTTTTTATGAAGCTAATTTGTTACTACAACGCAAAGAAACAAAATTTTTGGTAACTAAACCAACTTTTGAGAAGTTATCCTTATGAAATTTTAAAAATAAGCTATTTCTGTGAGTTTTTTTCATGGAAAAGAGAAAAATAGAAGAGAGTGTTAATTTATTTTTGTTCGATAATAGTATAAAGTCGTTCTACGGCTTTTTCTATGGCATCGTAACTTTCCAATTTACCGGTATCGAAGATAATAGATGATCGTTTATATTTTTCTTCACGAGCTGAAAGATTTGTTTTTATGAACTCCATTAGCTCCGAATCGGTTTTATCCCGTAATAGCGGACGATTACTACGGGCGTGTTTCAATCTTTGAAAAAGAATCTCAGGGGTTGTTTGTAAATAGATACAACATCCTTGTTTATTCATATAGTCGATATTATCAAAAAAGCAGGGAGCTCCGCCGCCGGTGGCGATTATCACATCTTCAAATTCTCCGACTTCTCGCAGCATGTTCCGTTCGATAATGCGAAATTCCTTTTCTCCTTTTTCTGCAAATATTTCATTTATGGTTTTCCTGAACCGGGTTTCGATATAATGATCGAGGTCGATAAACGAGAGTCCGGCTTTTTGTGCGAGACGCAATCCGAGAGTACTTTTTCCAGAACCCATGTATCCGGTAAGGAATATTCTTTTCATAACTGGCGGTATAGATTTGATTGTTATGATAACTGTTTTGCAAAAATAGACCATTTTACTACAATACTCAATAAATATATCTATTTTTGTGTAAAATGATTTTTTAACATTCCATATATGGGGAATAAGTTCAAATATTATGTCGTGTGGGAAGGTCTGGCTCCGGGAATTTATGATTCTTGGGAGGAGTGTCAATTGCAGGTAAAAAATTATAAAGGAGCTAAATATAAAAGTTTTCCGACCAAAGATGCTGCAATAAAGGCATTTCGGGCAGGATACGATGAACATTTGGGAATACTGGGACAATTGGCCGATGTGATGAAGAAAAGTCATACGGTGAATTTGGATGCTGTTCCCGAGTATCTGAAAGATTCATTGGCTGTAGATGCTTCTTGTCTGGGAAATCCCGGTATCATGGAATATCGTGGAGTTAGTGTCCGTACCGGGAAAGAAATTTTTCGGCAAGGTCCTTTTGAAGACGGGACTAATAATGTGGGGGAGTTTTTAGCCTTAGTGCATGGTTTGGCCTTATTAAAACAACAGAAT
Organism: Coprobacter sp.; assembly: GCF_982436375.1. NCBI lineage: Bacteria > Pseudomonadati > Bacteroidota > Bacteroidia > Bacteroidales > Barnesiellaceae > Coprobacter > Coprobacter sp. Next base: position 20,144 of record NZ_CEWDCG010000016.1, read on the forward strand.
AGTTCAATGACAATTTGCTCTGACAGCCGGAATGCCATGGCTTGGGTACGAGATAAGAAATGTAAAACAAAACTTGTCCGAACAGAAAAAAATACAAAAATATTCGAGTTGATAGCGCGGGCCGAAAAATGGTTGGCTGAAAACACATATCCAAATCGGCTGGTAAAATGGGAAACTAAAGAATGGGGTGAGATTCCTGCCGATTTTGGAAGAAAATAAAAGTTTCTTTAATCCATGCAGCATATTATGGAGAAGATACGTCTTTCTGTATAGATGTCTGTTTTATTTCATTTTATGAAAATGAAATTCAGAAAAAGTAAAACGAAAAGAAAACGTATAAATCGGAATAGTATGATTATTGGGTTAGATGCAAAGCGGGCGATGGCAAATCATACCGGCTTGGGAAATTATAGCCGGTATATGGTAGATATATTGGCAACTTATCATCAAAGCAATAATTACCGGTTATTTGTCCCGAAAGAAAAAAAGAACAGTTCGTTCGATAAATTGTTGCATCATAATAACGTCCATTCGTCGTTTCCCCAATCTACTACGATGAAGCGTTTTTCTTCTTTGTGGCGTACTTGGTTTATTAAAAAAGACCTTGTACGGAACGGTATACAGTTATATCATGGATTAAGTAATGAATTGCCGATAGGAATACATAAGACGGGAATCAAAAGCGTGGTAACTATACATGATCTTATATTCCTACGTTATCCCGAATATTATAAACCCATAGACCGTAAGATATATAATTTTAAGTTCCGGTATGCTTGTCAGGTTGCAGACCGTATTGTTGCGATCAGTGAATGTACGAAACGGGATATTATGCATTTTTATCATATTCCTGAAGAGAAGATAGATGTCGTATATCAAGGTTGTGACCCGCAGTATTCGGTTCGGGTGAGCGAGTCCCGTAAGTCGGAAGTAAGAGTAAAATATGATCTACCGGAAAAATTTATTTTGAATGTCGGGAGTATAGAAGAACGCAAAAATCTTATGCTGGCGGTTCAGGCTTTAAAAGACATTCCTTCCGATGTGCATTTGGTTGCTATCGGGCGTAAAACTCCTTATGTGAATAAAATAATGGATTATGTGGCTGAAAATAATCTTGAAGATCGGGTTCATTTGATTCATGATCTTCCGCATAAAGATCTCCCGGCAGTTTATCAGTTGGCCACTTTATTTGTATACCCTTCGCGTTTCGAAGGGTTCGGAATACCTATTATAGAAGCTATGCATTCTCAGCTTCCGGTTATTGCGGCTACCGGATCTTGCTTGGAGGAAGCCGGAGGAAAAGATTCTTTATATGTCGATCCGGATGATGTTTCCGGAATGGCTGAAGCGATGAACCGGATATTGGAAGATCCTGCTTTGCGTGAAAAGATGATTGCTTCTGGAAATATCTATTTGCAGCGTTTTCAGGAAAATATTTTGGCAGATTCGATGAGTAAGGTTTATTCGAAATGTTTTGAAGGAACTGAATCTGCAATGATTAGTCAGCAGGATATTCAGGTTGAAGACTATCGAATGAATTGGTCAAAGAGGCCTTTATAAACAAATTCTTGTTGAAAATTCTTCTTTTCTAACTATTGTGTATATTCAAATAAGATTTGACAGGGATTTATTATCTTTGTCGCAAAATAATATCGTATAATAATATGGATAACAAACCGGAGGTAATAGATCCATCTGAATTGCTGACATTGTGTATGCCGACTTATAATCGGGTTGTAAATGTTTGTGAAGCTTTAGAAGATATTATTCCGAAAATAAGACCGTATAATTTCCGTTTGATCGTTGTTGATAACTGTTCGCCCGACAATACCCGTAAGGTCGTTGAGGCTTATCAGGGGTTATATGATCGTTTAGAATATTTCGGACAAGACGAGAATAAGGGATATGATATTAATTTCGAAACGGCGTTGAAATTAGCGAAAACACCGTATTGTTGGGTAATAGGAGACGGAAACAGATTGCAGGCACAGAATTTTCCGGCAATAGTGAAGACTCTTTCCGAACAAATGCCGGATATTTATATTGTCGATGAGGTGCATCGGGCACTCTCCTCTTTTCCTCCTAAGGTTTATACCGATGCAAGCGATCTGTTGCATGATTTAGGCTGGCATATGACTTTGCTCTCTTCTACTATATTTTCCCAAAAGATTATTCAGATGGGAAATTTCGAGAAATATAGAAATACACATTTCTTGCATTTGGGAGTCGTATTCGATTCTCTTGCCCGTCTTGATAAATTTACAGCGGTATGGAGCGGTTTGGATTTAATACACGGCAGTATGCTGCCGAAAGGAAATAGTTGGAATCCCGGTCGGGTTATGGAAATTTTCGGAGGTGCGTGGACTGAACTGATTCTTTCTTTACCGGATAATCTTTCGATGGAGGCGAAACGCTATTGTATAGCTTTTCATGGTAAAAAAACACGTCTTTTCGGGAAACGGCATCTTAAAAAACAACGGGCGGCCGGAGGGCTTAATTATTCTATTTATAAAAAATATGAGAAATATATCCCTTATTTTGCTCCGGGGAAACGTCTTCGTATCTTGATTTATTCTTTTTATCCTAATTTTTTGAATCGTTATTATTGGAGGAATAAACGTTATATCCGAAAGACGGGGAAACCTCTTTTTTGATGGGATTGGATCTGCCCGGTCAGAAAATATAAAAGCCGTTTCAGCATTAGATTCATTAGCTGAAACGGCTTTCAATTTAGGTTATCTTTTATTCTTTTTCTGCTATAATCTCGAATATTTCTGCAGTACCTTCTATACTTATTTTTTCTACATTCTTATTTTCTAACTGTATTTTGGAGAATGGCGAATCGAGTATTGTTTCAGAGACCAAATTGCCTTTTGCATCTAATTGTTTACATTTGAGAGGAGTTGATAAACGATTTGTTAACAAGATATAGCTTTTTATGCCTTTCTCTACTTCAAAAACTATAGATTCGCTACACTCAAAAGATGTGCCGAGATTACGGTCAAATGCGTAGAGAGCTTGTTGCCGGTCTTCTGTTTCTAATTTGAATCCCAGATTTTCTGCATGTAGAGGATTTACCTCGAATGAACGTACCGAGGCATAGTTGGTCCGTTTAGAATCAAGGCGTTTCAACCGTACATAACGGGCTTTTACAGGATCACCGTTCCAATGAATAACATATTGTTTCTCTAACTCTCCTGTTAAGGCTTTCCAATTATTCCCGTTTTCGGAATATTCAAGGACAGCATGGTCGAAATAATCTACATCATCGATCGAATTTCTCCCTTGTAGGATGGATATTTCGGAAACTTCTCGTATTGTTCTCAAATCGACACCGATCCAGTCTCCTGCTTTCTGTGCAATACCAGAAGTGTAATAAGTCGTGGTATCATTGTCGAGCATCAGTTTGGTTTGTGTGGTACTGGAATTCCCGAACGAACCGATACCTTTATAATCCATCGGTATCTCTCCGGTAAGATGTTTCAAAAATTCGTGGGCCATATCATCCATTGCGTTTTCATAAAATGGTTGAAGTTTCATTGTCCCGGATTTATGAGCTTCGTAATTTTTTCGGTCTTCCTTGCTCATTAGATTTTGTATGTATTTGTTCCAGAATAATGTATCATTCTGTCCGGTACGATAGATGCGGGTTAGTTCTACTGCACGTTTTCCTCTTGTCCCTAATTTCCCGAACTCCGTTAGCCATGGGTGAAGCTCTTTCATCAGGTTCTGGTTGGTGCAACCTTTTTCTATTTCAGCAGGTACGTTTTCTATTTTTTCAAACTCCTTTTCTAAATTTCGGGCGGCTTCATCCGTCCAGTTTGCAAGCCTGAAAGTGGTGGTTTCCCATGATTCATCCCGACGATAACCAGTTTCTGTATCGCAAGAGTGAATAGCAAAGGTGCGATAAGCATCCCGGGCATTCGGCATCAGTTCGTTTAAGCCTCTTTCCCAATTATCTAAAGCGTTGTAGGCAGCAATGTTCCATGTATAATCTGCGACCCCATATAAAGCCAATTTCGAAGCTTCTCCGTGTTCCATCGGATTGCTGACAATTCCGCAGACTTCTTTTTCTGTGAGCGATGTATCCAAGCCGTATACCGGACCTTGTAAGAGAATGTTGCGCATATAGTCTGTTACAGGGTAGTTCCACCAATAATAAGCCGGTCGTTTAATACGGGAATTTACAAAATCCAGTGTTTCTTTAGTCAGGTCGCTGCAAACAACATCTCCCGTCCAGAAAACTTTTATATCAGGATAGAGAGTTTTACCGTAAATAGCGAGGCTGCCTTTTTCCGTAGGATCTGCCCAAAGTTTGGAGTAGTCGGTCGGGCAGACAGTGAGTGGAGATACGTCACCCTTGACTTTTACAAAATCATCCGTTAACCGGTTCAATAGTTCGGTTTGTTTCGACGGATTAGTTCCCTCCCCCGAAATATCATCGAAAAAAATTGCAAAGTGGCGTACTCCAAGATCGTACATCCAATTGAATTTATTGACCAGATTTTTGTAGTCTTCTTCGTTCCATTTAATATCTTGTCCCGGATGTATTGCCCAAACAAAATCTACACGATTCCGTTTGCTGGCTTCGATCAGCTGTTTAATGTTTTTTGCTTCTTTTTCAGGATAGGGAAGACGCCAATTGGGACAACTGTGATAAGGGTCGTCTTTCGGTCCGTATAAGTAAGTGTTCATTTTGAACTTTCCGTAAAAGTCGATAAGAGACATTCTTACTTCGTGAGACCATGGAGTTCCGTAAAAGCCTTCGACTACTCCGCGATTCGGCAGGTCGGGATAATCGTTGATTTCCAGATAAGGCAATTGCTTGTTTTCGGTAATCGGGCTTTCCAATAACTGACGTAAAGTCTGGATGCCGTAAAATGCTCCCCGTTCATCATATCCGGTAATGGATATGCCGTTTTTATGAATATTCAGGGCATAAGCTCCGGATACATTCTTTACTTTTTGTTTTTCAGCGGCTTTTTTCCCGAAGTCAACGATCAGTTTTGCTCCATTTTTATTGAATGTGACAAAATTTAAGTCGCTTGTAAATTTTTTCTGTTTATCTTTCAAGATAAATCCTTGAGAAATATCCAGTTTCCCATTTCCTATGAAACTCAGCTTTTGTGGAGTAGGATTGATGACTAACCCTTGATGATCTATTTTTCTCCCCGGAACAGGTAATACATCTTGTTTTTCTGAACGTTGTGAGGATAAATCGAAATTTGTTTCTTGTGCATACAGATTACTGCACATGAGTACGCCTGCAATTCCTGCAAATAATGTCTTTTTATAATTTGTCATTTTTAGTATTAGTATTTAAGTATTTACACTTAATAAACGTTACAAATATATTGTATCTTATCGAAATAAAAATTGTTTCAAATCAAAAAAGCTATTAAAAAATATGTATTGATTGAAAGACTGTCTGAGTTTTCCGGTAAAATTTTGTGTATTCGGATTTTTTGAATCTCTTGTCAGTTCGTTTTTTGTTGGAAAATTGAAGTGACCCCCAAAAGTTGGACAAGTTAAACATTATCCCGTAATAGAAAGAG
>NZ_CEWDCG010000017.1:0-24801 GCF_982436375.1 Coprobacter sp.
GTTGAACGGCATAAGCTGCTTTTGACAAATCTTTTGCCGGATTGATAATGCTATAAAATATAACTAAATAGTAAATAAAGTCTGCTGCGCTTATTGTGTTGTCGCCCGATAAAATTAAAGAACCTCCATACCAGAGGACGATGGCGATAGTGCAAGTTCCTAAAAATTCGCTCATCGGATGAGCCATTGCTTGCCTTCGGCTGATCCGGTTCGTGATTTTGAAAAATTTATTATTCGATTTGATAAACCGGTCTAAAATCTTATGTTCTGCATTGAAAGCTTTGATGATGCGCAAACCTCCGAGAGTTTCTTCGATTTGGGACATTAAACCGCCCCATTGTTGCTGTGCCTCAAGAGATGTCCGTTTTAGTTTTTTCCCGATTTGTCCCATTACAAATCCGGCGACAGGCAGTAAGATTAAAACGAAAATAGTCAACTGCCAGCTTATGGCGAACATGGTGCCTAAATATATGATAATCATGATCGGGTTTTTAAACATCATGTCCAATGAAGCCATAATGGAATTTTCTATTTCGGCTACATCTCCTGTCATTCTCGACATTACATCTCCTTTTCGTTCGGTTGTAAAGAATCCGATAGGTAAGCTTATTACTTTTTTAAATACGAATGTGCGGATATCCCGAACTACGCCAGAACGGATCGGTATCATGAAGTATGAGCTCAGATAGCTGGTACATGTTTTGGCGAATGTCATGACAACCAAAAAAGCCCCTAATATCATTAAAGCCCATGCTTCGCTATGTGTATTTATTTGTTCGGTGATAAACCAATAAAAATTATTTATTGCTATATCTTTCAAATCCATACCTGTAGTTTCCCATGGAATGAAATTATAGGAAATTTCTTTCATCTTGAACAGAATCTCCAGAATCGGGATGATCAGAGCAAAGGAGAATAGACTTAAAACGGTAGAAAATATATTAAAGAAAATATTTAGAAACAGATATTTTTTATAGGGAGGAACAAAACGTCTGAGTATCTGTATAAAATCTTTCATCATAAAATTTGAAATCTGATTGTGAATTCTTGTTTTCGATTATTCGGCGGTAAAGATACAACAAAGAAACGAGAAGAAATGTAGATTACGGAAAGAATATTACGGTTTGGTTTTCTATATAGTATTTGATAAATTTGATTTTGGGAAAAATTGTATAAAAATTTTTTTTGCAGAAGCCATAATTAAATATGAAAATCGTATTTTTACTTGCTTTTTTGTTAAAAACTATTTTAAAGAATAGTCGTAATTATGAAATTTAAGAAAATAGTCGGAGTTGATGAAACTTTATTAAATGCTTCTGCTCTTGAACAATTGCGTTCTTTAGGAGAAGAAGTTTTTATGTATCATGATTTTCCTCTTCAAGAAAAAGAGATTATTGATCGCATTGGTAATGCTGATTGCGTGTTGGTTTCCTTTAGAACATTAATTACACGTGCTGTTCTTGATGCTTGTCCGAATATTCGTTATATAGGCATGTGTTGTACACTTTATGATCCGAGTAGTTGCAATGTTGATGTCATAGAAGCATATAGGAGAGGCATTACTGTATTAGGTGTGAAAGATTATGGAGATGAGGGGGTTGTCGAGTATGTAATTTGTGAGTTGGTTCGTTTGTTACACGGTTTCGGAGGGGTACGATGGTTGAAGGAGAGTACCGAGCTGACGCAACGTAAAATCGGGATTGTCGGTTTAGGAAAGACTGGTAGAATGATCGCCGATGCATTGTTGTTTTTAGGTGCGGATGTTAGTTATTATAGCAGAACTCGAAAACCTGAAGCAGAGAAAGTCGGTATAGTTTATAAACCGTTAGAAGAATTACTTGCAGATGTAGAAATCGTTTGTACTTGTTTACCTCGTAATAATTATATATTGGGTGAAAAGGAATTTGAATTAATGGGAAATGGCAAAATATTGGTAAACACATCGGTGGGTCAGACTTTTCAAACGGAGGCGATTTGTAATTGGCTGAGAAATTGTCCGGATAGTTTTTATTTGTGTGATGCAACGGGTATGGGAGGTTTGCAAGATAGACTAAATGGTTTTCCTAATGTGCTTTATACGCCTTATATTTCTGGTAAATCAATACAGAGTATTGAGCGCTTGTCTCAAAAAGTTCTGGCTAATATGAGGGATTATCTCTCTTCTCATTGATTTTGCTATATCTTGTAAAAGTCTGTCTAAATTTTGCGCGGATGAAGTTTGAGGGGAAGCCTCATAAATAGTCGTTTCTTTCTCGAAAGGGGAGGCGTACCGATATCGTCGACATCGTTTATAGACCGGAAGAGAACGCAAAAATGATCTGATAATATTTTTTATCAGAAAATTTAAACAGTCTCTTAAACCTTTATAATTTATTTTTGTCCAATAATTCGGAATTGATTTTTTTTTGAGGAGATCGGTGCGGTTAAGAGAAGTTTAAGTTTAAAAAGATCACGATTCTACACAATATACTACACAACACAATATAATGACAATATGTCTTGTGAGTAAATAAATGATGAAAGGGAAAAGATTAATCGCGGCTTTACTCTGTTTATTGACGATTGTTTCTGTGACGGCTCAGCAATCTCAATCTTCCGGAAAGGTAACGCAAAATGCAAAAGTGAGGAAAATATCGGTTAATGGACTCGTAAAAGATGAGTCGGGGCAACCGATGGAAGCTGTTGTCGTCAAACTATTGGTACAAAAGGACAGCTCTATGGTTACCGGTGGCGTTACAGGAGCAAACGGTCGTTTTTTACTGTCCAGGATAAATGCGGGAAATTATAGGATCGTATTTTCTTATTTGGGATATAAAACTATTTCTAAATTAGTAAAATTTTCTGTTCAAGACTCTTCTGTCTCTTTGGGGACTGTTATGATGGAGCCTGCGAATATAGAGTTGAAAGAAGCTGTTGTTGTCGGAAAAGTTCCGGATATTGTCACAAAAGAAGATACTGTGGAGTATAATGCCGGGTCATTTAAAACACAACCCAATGCGGTTATCGAGGATCTTTTGAAAAAACTTCCCGGAGTAGAGGTCGATAAAGACGGAAAGATAAAAGCTCAGGGAAAAGAGGTTAAGAAAATATTGTTGGACGGTAAAGAGTTTTTTTCGGATGATCCTAAAGTTGCATCTAAGAATCTCCCAGCTAATATTATAGAGAAATTGCAGGTGATAGATCGGAAATCGGACGAAGCCCGTTTTTCCGGAGTGGATGACGGAGAGGATGAAACCATTATTAATTTGACCGTAAAGAAGGGGATGAAAAAAGGTTGGTTCGGACATGTAACAGGTGGTGCGGGTAATGATAAGCGGTATGAATTCAACGGAATGCTGAACCGATTGGTGGATGAGACTCAAATTTCGTTTTTAGGAGGAACTAACAATACCGGAAATATGAGTGCAGGAGATATGGGAGCGTCGATGTTTTCGGGAAGTTCTCGCCGTTTTGGCGGTGGAGGAGGAAAGGGAACGACGACATCTACTACTACAGGAGCTAATTTCAATATGGGTAAAACCGATCAATTGCGGTTTGGAGGAGATATTCGGTATGGTTACTCGAATAACGATGTTTGGCAAAAAAGCGAACAACAAAACTTTCTGAAAGACAGTATTTCTTATGATAATTCGGAGAAAACATACAATACGAAAAGTCATAATATAAATATGAATTTTCGTTTGCATTGGGAAATAGATACCCTTACCGTATTGGAATTTATGCCGACTTTCGGTTATAATAAATCGAAAATGTATAATCACAGTACATCTGCTACATTGGGAGGACACTCGGGTGAAGAGGAAAGCCTGCGTGATAGCATCAACAGCGGAGAGATGTTATCGTCAAGCGACGGTCACGGATATAATTTTTCCGGTCGTTTGAGCCTGAGCCGCCGTTTTCGCTCTAAGCAAGGACGACAGATGACTTTCTCTTTTAACTTCAGTTCTAATCGTAATGAAGAGGATGGAATGAATTATAGTAGAAACTTGTTCTATCTGAATGATAGTGTCAGTGTTGTAGATCAAAAAGATGATAACCGCAATTGGGGCGGAAGTTTCGGAGTGAGGGTAACTTATGTAGAGCCGATATTTAAAAATCATTTTTTGACATTTGCTTATAACTATAACTACAATTATAGCAATGCCGACCGAATGGCTTATAATATACCGGCTGACGGTTCTGGAGAGTTGCAATTGGATTCTCTGTACAGTAACCGTTTCCGGAATGTCTTTCAGTCGCATCGCATTAGTGTGGGATTGAGAGGAACATATCCCAAATTTAGATACAATGTCGGATTCGACATGAATCCGTCCAGTTCGGAGTCGGAGAATCTCATGGATCATGCACGGGATGTGCCGGGTAAAATGGTATTTAATTATTCTCCGCTGTTCAATGCCGCATATCGTATCAGTAAGCAGAAAAGCCTTAATCTTGAATATCGGGGAAGAACCCGGCAGCCGAGCGTCAGTCAATTGCAACCGGTGCAAAATATTACGAATCCTTTGAGGATCAGTAAAGGTAATCCTGATTTAAATCCGTCATACAGCAATAATTTCAGGTTGCGATATAATTCTTTCGAACCCGAAAAACAGCGGGGATTAATGGCTTTTGTGAACGGAAGTTTTACTTTAAACAGTATTGTCAATCAGACGACTTATGATAATAATACGGGAGTTCAAACGACTATGCCGGTCAATGTAAACGGTGTCTGGAATGTAAATGGCATGGTAATGTATAATATGCCGTTTAAGAATAAAAAGTTCCGCTTCAATACCATGACGAACGCATCGTATAACCATAATATAGGCTTTGTGAATACCGGGGGGAAAGAGAGTGAAAGAAATATTTCGAGGACTGTGAACGTGTATGAAAACCTGGGGTTGAATTATAATTCTGATTTGTTTGATGTCGGAATAACCGGAAATTATTCGTATGCTCTTACCGGAAATAGTATTCAAAGTCGAGAGAGACAGCAAACCATGAACTTTGGAGGGGGGATGGATGTCGCTGTCTATATTCCGGGGAATGTAACGGTCGGTACAGATCTTCGTTATTCGGGAAGTTCGGGATATTCTGCCGGCTATGACCGGAATCAGTGGATGTGGAATGCTCAGGTTTCATGGCAATTTTTAAAGGGAAAACAGGCTACTCTCATGTTTAAGATATATGATATTTTGAGACAGGTTTCTAATATTTCAAGAACAGCAACCGGAAACTATATTCAGGATGTAGAATATAATACGTTGTCCAGTTATTGTATGCTTTATTTCTCTTATCGTTTCAATACGATGGGAAAAAGACAGCAACGATCGGGAAGACCGGACGGCCCTCCCGGAATGATGAGAGAAAGGGGAGGGGGCAGGCCACCGGTCGGTGGAATGAGACCTTTCTGATACTGATTGTACGAAACACACATAACACACACATACACAAATTTCCATGACACGCACATGCCATTATATAGAATATTGGATTATATCGTTTTTTTTGCTTATACCGTTTTCTGCATTTTCTGAAGATGCGGAGGTTAAGGGAACTCTATTCGATGCTTCGTTGAAGATACCGGTCGAAATGGCGACCGTACGCCTTTCTCATTTACCGGACAGTACTTTTATATCGGGTACGGCTTCGGATAAAGACGGATTATTTAAATTGTCCGGGCTCGTTCCCGGAAAATATTTTATTCATATTACTTATTTGGGATATCAGTCTGTTTATAAAAATATCGAGATTAAAGCTCTTTCGGATAGGGTCGATTTGGGCCGATTGGTACTGTATTCGGCTGATACGCAATTAAAGGAGGCTGTCGTTGTAGGAAAACAACCGGGCGTGATGGTTAATAACGACACGTTAGAGTATTCGCCGACCGCATTTAGAACGACGAAAAATGCCGTTATCGAAGATTTACTTAAAAAACTCCCGGGTGTAGAAATCGATGAAGAAGGAAAAATTTTGGTAAACGGGCAGGAAATAACTCAAGTGATGGTGGATGGTAAAGAGTTTTTCGGAAATGATCCTAAGGTTGCGACGAAAAATTTGCCGGTCGATATGATCGAACGTTTACAAGTTGTAGAGAAAAAGTCGGACATGGAAGAGTTGACCGGAATCGATGATGGAAACAGACAATATATTATCAATTTGAAGGTAAAACGAGATAAGAAGCGGGGAGTGTTCGGTACGGTTCTTGCCGGAGGCGGAACTCAGGAAAAATATGAAGCGAATGCCTTGATTAATAAATTTTCAAAAGAGACACAGTTGACCGTACTCGGGGGATCGAACAACACGAATAATATGGGCTTTTCGGATATGTTGAAAGGCATTCCTTCTCAAGTCGCAGCTCAAGCGTCTCAAGCAGCCCGTACTGGACGAGGAATTATGCGTACGCACATGGGAGGGGTCAATTATGCCGATCGTTATCTTGATGGAAAAATGAAACTGAACGGGAATATTTTTGTGGCGAATTTCAATCAAGATGAATCTCGCTCTCTTTATCGCGAGAATTTTCAAACATCGGGATTTAATACCTTGCATCGGAATCAGTGGAATAACAATAAATCTACACAGTTCCGTACAAATTGGAAATGGGAATATCAGATAGATAAGAAGAACCGTTTGTATTTCCGTCCTAATATCGTTTGGGGGGACGGTAATCGCAAAGAGTGGGCTGATTATAGAACGTTAAAAGGAGATACGATGTTACTCGATAGTTCTTATGTAGATTATTGGGCGAAAGAGAAAAATTATTATTTGCAGGGGACTCTTTCGTACGGGCATAATTTTGATAAACGCGGGAGGAATTTTTCGGTCGATATTTCGGGAACTCGTTCAAATACGAACATTAATTCAGATAGTCGTACGGATAAATGGAAATTCAAGAATGGTACGGAGATGCAGAATCCCGAACCTACTTATCAGCTCATGAATAGAGATATAAGTCGAAATGATTATCGTGTCCGTTTTTATTATACCGAACCTCTATCTCCTACATGGCAAATAAATGTGTCGTATCAGTTCCAGCGAAATAATTCGGAAGAGGACAGGCGCACGGAAAGCATGGATAGAGAAACGGGTGAGTTCGAATTATCTCCGAATCAGACTAACCGTTCCGAAAACATTTTTTACATTCATCGAATAGAAGCGGGAATCCGGAAATTTTGGAAAAAAATAAATTTAAGGATCGGTGCGACATTAGAACCTACCGATATGAGAAGTTCCAGTTTCAGAGCCGATACTCTATTTTATACGATTGCGAACAAAAGTTTCAATATAGCGCCTTATGTAAATTTTGTCTGTCCGTTCAGTAAAGAGCGGATTTTGAGAATCGATGTGTGGGGAAATAGTCAGCAGCCCTCTCCCTCTCAGTTGCAGCCTATTGTCGATGATGCCAATCCGAATCATTTGAGAGTAGGTAATCCCGACTTGAAACAATCCTTTACTACTCGTTTCAGGCTTCGCTATAATGATTATAATAAAGTTACTCAGCGGACTATAGTTTTGAACATGGGTATGAATTTTAAGCAGAATTCTATAGCAAACCGTACCGAGTATATAGAAGAGGGAGTGCAGAAAACAATGCCGATCAATGTAAACGGCGTTTGTGACGGCTATTTTAATTTTATGTACAGTATGCCGTTAAACCCCTATTTTCGATTGAGTTCTTATACGACCGGAAATTATAGTCGTGGCATAAGTTTTTTATCGGATAAGGATGTGTTGGGAGAAAAAAGTATCAGCAATGAAATGCGGTTGTATGAGCGTTTGCGTGTTACCTATACGAATGAGTGGCTGGAAGTAGGGATAAAAAGTCTTATACGATATAATACGGCAAAGTATTCGCTTCAGTCGAATATGAATGTCAACGCATTCGATATAAGCAATGGCGGAAATGTCGAGATACGTTTTCCTAAAGATATTACGTTATCGCTTGATTATGACTATAATTTTAAAACCGGGTATACAGATGGATTTGATCGTCCGCAACATCTTTTGGGAGCACAATTCAATGTGTCGGTATTTAAAAAGAAACAAGGAACGATCAGTTTGAAAGGATTTGATCTGTTGAATCAGAGAATATCCGTATCTCGTGTCGTTCGGTCTAATTATATCGAGGATATAGCTTATAGTACCCAGCCTCGTTATTTTATGTTGCAGTTCAGTTATCGGTTCAATTATTTTGCACGTCAGAAATAAAATTTGCAGATATTCTTTGTTTTGAATCCGGATTTCTATTAATGTCGGGACAAATTAGTATCTTTGGCCTTTCAAAGAAGAGGAATCTACATGGGAAAAACAATTGCGTATAATCCTTTGGATTATCCGATATATGTTATGGCAAAACCGGTAGGAGCGATGTGTAATCTCGATTGCAGTTATTGTTACTATTTGGAGAAAGGAGAACTTTATCGGGGACAACGGTCTAATCGGATGACAGATGAAATGCTGGAAAAATTTACGGAGGAATATATCAATTGTCAGACTACACCTGAAGTTTTGTTTACATGGCACGGTGGTGAAACGTTGTTGAGAGGTCTCGATTTTTTCCGAAAGGCAGTTGCTCTGCAAAAACGTTATGCAAAAGGTCGTCCTATCGCTAACTCGATACAAACCAATGGAATTCTGCTCAATGATGAGTGGTGTCGTTTCTTTAAAGAGAATAATTTTCTTGTCGGTATTTCTATCGATGGACCCGAACATGTGCATGACCGTTATCGTAAAGATAAAGGAGGAAGAGGTTCTTTTGCCCGGGTGATGAAAGGAATCGAACTGTTGCAGAAGCACCAAGTCGAATTTAACACTTTGTCGGTCGTCAATGATTATAATGCTCATTATGCACTGGAAACGTATCGTTTTTTTAAAGAAATAGGAAGCTGTTATATGCAGTTTTCTCCTATTGTAGAGCGTTGGGGAGATCGTCCCGATGGGCTGGAATTGCTTCCTCCGGGCGAATTTCCGGATACGGAAATGCCTCCTTGGTGTGTTGATCCGCTGGATTACGGCCAGTTTTATTGTGACATTTTCGATGAATGGGTTTGCAATGATGTCGGACGTTATTTTGTACAGATGTTCGATGCCACGCTAGCGGGCGTTGTCGGAGCAGCTCCGGGAGTTTGCATTTACGGGAAGACTTGCGGACATGCGGCAGCTATGGAGTATAACGGCGACGTGTATGCTTGCGATCATTTTGTTTTTCCCGAATATAAGCGAGGGAATATAAAAACAGATACTTTGGTAAGTATGATGTTGTCTCCTGAACAAATGGCATTTGGCAATGCCAAACGAAATACTTTGCCCCGGCAGTGTCGTGAATGTCGTTTCTTGAATTTATGTAACGGAGAATGTCCTAAAAACAGGATTTCGAAAACTGTAACAGGAGAGCCGGGATTGAACTATCTTTGTGCCGGATTACAAAAATATTATGCACATGTTATGCCTTATATGAATTATATGGCGGAGGAATTAAAAAATCAACGGCCTCCTGCAAATGTGATGCAATATGCCCGGGAACATTTAAACAAAAAATGAACGGATGAGTATTTTTGAATTACTAATATTGGCAATCGGACTTTCGATGGACAGTTTTGCCGTATCGGTGACTTCAGGGGTGGTGTTAAAGCCTTTCCGGATATCTTCGGCATTAAAAATAGCTTCTTTCTTGGCCCTGTTTCAGGGGGCTATGCCTTTGATAGGCTGGTTTATCGGGCGAGAGTTTCAAAAATATATACAAGATTATGATCATTGGGTCGCTTTCGGGGTGCTGCTCATACTCGGGATAAATATGATTCGTGAGGGGCGTTCTAAAGACGAAGAGACTCCTTGTTGTTTTAATCCTGCAAAGACAAAAACTTTGCTCGGTTTGTCGGTTGCGACGAGTATCGATGCATTAGCGGTCGGGGTATCGTTTGCATTTTTGAGCATGAATATGCTTACGCCTACGGCTATTATTATCGGAGTTACTTTTGCCTGTTCTATGATAGCCCTTTATTTGGGCAGATATTGTGGAAGACGGTTGAAACATAGAGCAGAAATGCTGGGCGGAGTTATTTTGATTTTGATCGGAACTAAAATTTTAATAGAGCATTTATTTTTTCAGTAAAAGTATCTTTTTGCCGGTTTTCTGCCGGATAAATAATTTATCAAATGAAGAATAAGAGAGGATTGGGTGCATGCATATTGTTTCTTATCGTTTTTGCCATAGTGACAATATATCGGGAAACAAAACAGACAAAAGAAGCCGTTTATCAACAGAATGAAGGAATTATCTTCAATACGATTTATCATATAACTTATCAGTATAATTCTGATTTGCAAGCAGAAATAGAAGATGAGCTGCATCTTTTCGATGCGACGCTCTCCCCGTTTAATAAAACATCGGTCATAACTCGGGTAAATGAAAATGATTCTACCGTAGTGCTGAATGAATGGTTTGTCAATGTTTTCAGCCGTTCTCGGGAAATCTGGACGCAGACGGACGGAGCTTTCGATCCTACGGTGTCGCCTTTGATCAATGCTTGGGGATTCGGATTTAAACAAGGGTATTCGTTATCATCGCACGATATAGACAGTCTGCTTCAATTTGTCGGGATGGATAAGATATCTTTAGATAACGGGAAGGTGATAAAACAAGATCGGCGTATGTCGCTTAATTTCTCGGCAATAGCCAAGGGGTATGCCGTTGATGTCGTTGCTGAACTTTTAGAGTCGAAAGGCATCGAGAATTTCTTGGTAGAAATCGGAGGCGAGTTGGTCGGCAAAGGGCGTAATCCCAAAGGCGAGTGTTGGCAGGTGGGAATCAATAAGCCTGAAGAAGATAGTGAAAGTGTAATGGGTGAAATAGAAGAGATTGTGGCGATTTGCGACGGGGCGATGGCTACTTCGGGTAATTATCGTAATTTCAGATATGAAAACGGTAAAAGAGTAGCCCATACGATAGATCCGGTCAGCGGATATCCTGTGCAGCATTCTTTACTCAGCGCTACGGTGATTGCGCCCGATTGCATGACAGCCGATGCTTATGCTACGGCTTTCATGGTTATGGGGATTGATAAAAGCCTGCAATTAGCAGAAAAGTTGCAATTGAATGCTTATTTTATTTATGCAGTCGATTCTGTAAATACGCAAGTTAAAATGACTCCGGGTATGAAAGACCTTATTGTTCGGGATACTCATTGATAATTTTCTCATGGTCAGATTTGAAACAGATCGGGCGGTTGTCAGGGATGTGGTAGAGGGAGATATGGATATTATGTTCTCTATTTATACGCAAGAAAAAAATATGAGGTATATTTCTGGCGGTAGGTATGATTGGACAATATTCGAGCTTAGGGATAAATATTCCCGGATAAACAAAAGCTATTCTTATGGATACGGTATTTTTATAGTTGAGCTTAAAGATTCGGGTGAGGTTATCGGTGAGGCCGGATTGTTTTCTTTCGATCGGGAAAATAGAATTTTTGAGTTAGGGTATATTTTAAAAAAAGATTATTAATACGAGTCGCTCGTTATCGATATTCCTTGGTCGAGTGTGACAAAAATGAAATTATTCTATTATGATTTATATCAAGCGTATAATAAATCGTAAACCGATAGAAGAAAGATGCGAATATCCCTATAATATTCCGTCTATATTACATATGGATGAGTTTGAGTTCCGGGAAAGCGTTACGTTTATTACCGGAGAAAACGGGGCAGGAAAATCTACTTTTATCGAAGCTCTTGCCATTTGTGCCGGATTCAATCCGGAAGGAGGCAGTCCTAATCTGAATTATCACACTTATGATTCTCATTCGAGCCTGTTCAATGATCTTAAATTGGTGAGATCGGCTTACCGGAATAAAGACGGCTATTTTCTCAGAGCCGAGAGTTTCTATAATGTATCCAGTGAATTGGATCGTATTTCGGGCCGTGCATTTCAAATGATAAATTATGGCGGTATGCTTCATGAGTATTCGCATGGTGAGAGTTTTCTGGCCCTTGTTCAGAATCGACTGTCGGGGAACGGCTTGTTTATATTCGATGAACCGGAATCGGCTTTGTCTATCTCCAGCCAGTTCCGACTGCTGATTCGGATGAAAGAACTAGTGGACAACAAGTCTCAGTTTATCATCGCTACTCATTCCCCTATATTGTTGTCTTATCCCGGAGCTGATATTTACCGCATAACGAATAACGGATTCGAATCGGTGACTTATGAAGAGACTGACCAGTTTAAGTTGACAAAGTACTTTATAAATAATTATCCCAAGATGCTTGACGAATTGGGAGTATCGGAGGATAACAATATATAGAGCGATAGAATTAAAGTCTATCGCTCTATGTATAATGGCTTATATTTTAACGTATTGTAACTTGGGTTGCCCCATATCCGTATTCACGGAAAGAGGCGTCTTGATAATAGAAAGTCTTATATTTTGTTTTTAATTCGGTTATCAATGCATTGCGTAATACGCCATCGCCTTTGCCGTGTATGAATATGATTTTTCTGCCTTTCTCGTTTTTATGTTCATTCAGAATCTCCCTTACTTTTTGCAATTGGTATTGAAGTATATCGGAGTTACTCATTCCTGCAGTGGTATCGAGAAGTTCGTTAATATGGAGGTCTATTTCTAAAGGCTCGTTTATCGGACGGTGTTTCTTTTTGATCGCCTGCCGTTCCGGTTTTTCCGAATCTTTTTTTTGTTTTATGGCAGTTTCGATCTCAACGGGATCTATGATGAATGATCGCTCAGGAATATCATTGCGTACGATCGGGAAGATTAAGGCATCTTCATCGAAGTAATCATTTTCCCGGAAGCTATGCAGTTTATAAAATTTGACCGTGTCGACGCGATGTTCTACCGATATAGGATTTTTCTGTTTGAACGCTTTTTCTTTTTTATAAGCTATTGCCTGAATGCAGATACGTTCCAGGTCGTTCAATATCTCTTTTCCGAATGTTTCTAGGTGTAGCTTTATGTTGGGTTCGATAGATCCGTGGTATCTTACGAGCCAACCTGCGTCAGTTTTGCAGGAATAGGTAAAATCGAGAAAATAATTGCTGTCGTTTATTAAATAAGCATCGAAACGTGTGATTTGCAAATTCTTCCGCTCTTCCGGTACGAATGCTAATAAAATGTTCAGACGTTCTCCCTCCGGTGTTTCGAGTAGAGGCAGTTCATCTTCAGCTTCTTCTTCCTCTTCTTGAATAATATTCCGGGATATTTGAGGCGAATCAGTCCGTTTTTCAGGAACAGGATCGCTGTATTTTTTTCCGGCTTCTATCACTACGCATTCCCGTAACAGTACGGGAGTTTCAAACCCGTCTTCCTCTTCGACCAAAGCAATATCTTTATTTATCTTTTTTACGATTCCTCCGCCCACAGAGTTCAGGAAGCGTACTCTATCACCTACTTTAACCATATCTTTATCTGTTTATCTCACAAAGTTGCTTATTTTTGTAGATATATTCAATAGATTATGCAAAAAACACGAGATATACGTATCGAAGAATTCAATTATCCGCTGCCGGATGAGCGCATTGCAAAATTCCCTTTATCGCAAAGAGACCGTTCTAAATTGCTGTTATATCGTTCAGGTTCGGTTTCCGAGTCCGAGTTTTTTCATTTACCCGATCTGTTGCCGGAGAATAGCTTGTTGGTATTCAATAATACAAAGGTGATACAGGCACGGCTTCATTTCAGGAAAGAGACAGGTGCATTGATCGAAATATTCTGCCTTGAACCTCTTTTTCCGAATGATTATTTGTTGTCGTTCCAATCCAACAGGGAATGTGTTTGGGCATGTATGGTCGGAAATTTAAAAAAGTGGAAAAGCGGAACATTATCCCGGACGGTTATTATAGAGGGTAAATCCGTGACTTTAAATGCTGATCGGCTGAATGCGTACGGAAATAGTTTTGAGATTCGTTTTTCATGGGATAATCCGCAAATCTCTTTTGCAGCTTTGCTCGATGCAGTCGGCGAACTCCCTATTCCCCCTTATTTGAATCGGGAAACGAAAGAGAGCGATAAGGAGACTTATCAGACAGTATATTCAAAAGTAGAGGGATCTGTTGCCGCTCCTACGGCCGGTCTTCATTTTACGGAAGATGTATTGGCTACTCTGAAAGAGAAATGCATTCCGTGTCTGGAATTGACGTTGCATGTCGGGGCGGGGACATTCAAACCGGTGAAGAGCGAGACGATCGAAGGTCATGAAATGCACACCGAGTTTATTTCGGTCGAACGTTCATTGATTGTATCTCTTGCCGAAACCGACCGTCGGATTATTGCCGTAGGAACAACTTCGGTGCGCACATTGGAAAGTCTTTATTATATCGGTCGGACGTTAGAGTACAATCCCGATGCTGTTCCGGAAGAGCTGAAAGTCGGACAATGGCAGCCTTACGACGATACGGTGGCGGAGATCGATTATCGGAAAGCGTTGCGGAATATTGTAGATTATTTAGACCGAAAAGGTCTGTCGAGACTCGTAACAGCTACGCAAATTATAATTGCTCCGGGATATACGTTTAAGATTGTCAGGGGAATGATTACTAATTTTCACCAACCGCAAAGCACTTTATTGTTATTGGTCTCGGCTTTTGTAGACGGAAGGTGGCGGGAGATATACGATTATGCCTTGTCTCACGAT
Source organism: Coprobacter sp. (assembly GCF_982436375.1). Lineage (NCBI taxonomy): Bacteria > Pseudomonadati > Bacteroidota > Bacteroidia > Bacteroidales > Barnesiellaceae > Coprobacter > Coprobacter sp. The sequence goes on from NZ_CEWDCG010000017.1 coordinate 14,629, forward strand.
TTCCGTTTTTTAAGTTATGGAGACAGTTCTCTGTTATTGCCTGATTAAATTGGAGCGGATGTACAATAATTTGCGGAATATGCCGTATAAACTATAAAATAATTTGCATTTGATGTTGAAGCGGATATACGTGCCTTTATCTCTTTTTTTATTAGCGTGGTTGTTTACGGGATGCAACAGTGCAAAACTGAGCACGGCCGACGGACAATTTCGCCGGGGAGAATATTTCGCCGCTGCAGCGACATATCGTAAAGTATATAATAAGACCTCTCCTCGTAAAGAACGGGCGCTTAGGGGAAAGATAGCATTCCGTATGGCAACTTGTTATCGCATGTTGAACTCCGCTCCTCGTTGTGCCGGGGCGTATCAAAATGCGATCAGATACCATTATCCGGATAGTACGGCTTATTTATATTTGGGTAGAGCGCTTCAAATGCAGGGCAAATATAAAGATGCGATAAAGAATTATGACCTTTATTTGGAAAAGAAGCCGGATGATCCTTTGGCATTAAACGGGAAAAAAGGATGTGAATTGGCTGTGGAGTTAAAGGCTAAGCCGACACGTTATGTTGTAAAGCGGGCTAACCTGTTTAATTCCAGAAGAAGCGAATGTAGTCCGATGTTTTTGGGAAGTGATTATGATCAATTATATTTTTCTTCTACGAACGACAAGGCTTCAGGAAATACTAAGAGCGATATTACGGGGGTGAAGAATAATGATATTTTCTTTTCAAAAAAGGATGAAAAAGGGGCATGGATGCGTCCCGAATTGGTAGAAGGAGAGGTGAATACCGAGTTGGATGAGGGAATTATCAGTTTCAGTCCCGATGGCAGTACGATGTATTTGACAAAAGCAAGAAGAGAACCCAATTCGGATACGTCTGTTGAGATATTTACCTCGTCTCGTTCCGGGGCTAAATGGAGTGCCGGGCAGAAATATGAGATCACCGGGGATACGTTGTCTGTTTTTGCACATCCGGCAGTATCGCCTGATGGAGAGTACCTGTATTTTACCTCAGATATGCCCGGAGGATACGGAGGAAAGGATCTTTGGCGTATTGCTCTGAATGATGAAAAAGGAGGAGTGGAAAATTTGGGAAGTCAGATAAATACTCCGGGAGATGAAGTTTTTCCGTATATCCGTGAAAACGGAGATCTGTATTTTTCATCGGACGGACATCCGGGAATGGGTGGGCTCGACCTGTTTAAGGCAAAGATGAACGAGTATGGTGTTTGGCAGATTGAAAATTTGGGGTATCCGATCAATTCTTCCTCTGATGATTTCGGTATTACGTTCGGACCGGGTGAATCCGGATTTTTCAGTTCTAACCGCAATGATGCTCGAGGATATGACCATATTTATAGTTTTGAATTGCCTACGATCAATGTGTGGGTGACCGGAGTCGTTATCGACCGTGACGAAGAACCTGTTCCGGATGCTATTATCCGCATTGTCGGCAAGGATGGTTCTAATCAAAAAGCTATAGCCCGAAAGGACGGGACTTATAAATTCCCTTTAAGTTTAGGTACGGATTATGTGATGATGGCGGGATGCCGGGGCTTCTTGAATGCCAAGAATGAAATGCGCACCAGTGATGAGGAAAAAAATATCACCTATTCGGTCGATTTTATTCTTGCATCCATAACGAAACCGGTATTGATCGAAAATATATTTTATGATTTTGATAAGGCTACATTGCGTCCCGAGTCGGCGACAGCGTTGGATGAGTTGATAAAGATGCTCGAAGACAATCCGAATGTGACGATCGAGTTGGGTGCACATACCGATATGAAAGGAGCGGATGCCTATAATTTGAATTTGTCGGAGCGTCGGGCAAAGTCTGTCGTAGATTATTTGATAGCCGGGGGGATTGCGGCAGACCGTCTTACTCCGAAAGGTTACGGTGAAAGCCAGCCTAAAACGATAACCAAAAAAATGGCACAGAAATATCCGATGTTTAAAGAAGGAGATGTGCTTACCGAAGAATATATTCTCGCATTGCCTGAAGATCAGCAAGAAATCGCCAATCAGATAAACCGTCGCACCGAGTTTCGTGTGTTGAAAATAAATTACGGCTTGTATTGATTTCTCAAAATTTCCGAAAAAGTATTTTCAAGGAATTTATGTTGTCTTTAGAATGTTCTTAAAAATAAAAAAGAGGTTACCTCGTAGATCCTGGATTATCTTAAAAGTTTTTACTTTTCTTGATTTTGTGACATATTGTTCTGTTATTGCGTGTATTTCCCATATTTTTGTTATTGTATATTGAAATATTTAGGTATATTGTTTGCTATCATTTAAGATTGTCTTATCTTTGCAAGCGTAAAATAGTTAAGATGCAGAAAGTAATAATTTAAACAAATATCACCCATGAATCAGATTTCAGAACGTTTGGCAAGCCTCTCTCCTTCAGAGACGTTGGCTATGTCGCAGAAAAGTAATGAATTGAAAGCGCAAGGAATAGACATCATCAATTTGAGTGTAGGAGAGCCTGATTTCAATACCCCCGATCATATTAAAGCCGCAGCAAAAAAAGCGATTGATGATAATTTTTCGTTCTATTCTCCGGTTCCCGGATATATGGATCTGCGTAAAGCTATATGTGCGAAACTGAAAAATGAAAATGCGCTGGAGTTTACTCCCGACCAGATTGTCGTTTCGAACGGTGCAAAACAATCGATTTGTAATGCGATATTGAGCCTTATCGATCCGGAAGATGAAGTGATTATTCCAGCTCCGTATTGGGTGAGCTATGTAGAAATGGTGAAGCTTGCCGAAGGTAAGAGTGTGATTATTACAGCCGGTATCGATCAGGATTTTAAAATCACGCCCGCTCAGCTCGAAGCTGCTATTACACCTAAGACTAAAGCATTGATCTTGTGTTCGCCGTCCAATCCGACAGGGAGCGTTTATTCGAAAGACGAATTAAAAGCTTTAGCCGATGTGTTGGCTAAATATCCTCGGGTGATTGTATTGGCTGATGAAATCTATGAACACATTAATTATATAGGAGGGCATCAGAGTATTGCCCAATTTGAAAATATCCGTGATCGTGTAGCTATTATAAACGGAGTATCGAAAGCTTACGCAATGACCGGATGGCGTATCGGTTTTATTGCAGCACCTCTTTGGTTGGCAAAAGCATGCAATAAGTTGCAGAGTCAATATACTTCCGGACCGAGTTCTATTGCCCAAAAAGCTTCGGTGGCAGCTTTTGCAGGCGATCAATCGTGTGTAGGAGAGATGCGCAAGGCATTTGAACGTCGTCGTAATTTGGTTGTCGATCTGGCAAAACAGATTCCCGGCTTTAAGGTAAACGTTCCTCAGGGAGCTTTTTATCTTTTTCCTGAAGTAAGTTACTATTTTGGAAAATCTTTCGGAGACCGTAAAATAGAAAATGCTGCAGACCTGGCAATGTTCTTGTTAGAAGAAGGTCATGTCGCAACAGTCGGTGGTGCTGCATTCGGAACTCCCGAGTGTTTGCGTTTTTCGTATGCGACTTCTGACGAAAACTTGGTAGAAGCTCTGCGTCGTATAAAAGAGGCATTGGCAAAATTGAAATAACCGGTTATTTCTGTAAAAATATGAAAGGGTTGTCTGTTTGCAGGCAACCTTTTTTTTGAGTTTCTATTTACACTTTGTTCTCAGTTCTCATGGATTTTCGTAATATTTATTGGACAAGCTCTTAAAAACTTTATTCCTATTTTTTTCTTTTTTTCTTGTGGTAAATCTGTTATTAAAAGAGGTGTCTTTTTATTGTTATATGTATAACCGGTTTTTGCATTATTATGTGCATAATAGTGAGTGATATTGCATATTTATTTATATTGATGATTTCTTTATAAAATCTTTATACCCTGCCTTATAATACTTACAATATACTTATAACTTCAATTGTACATTTGTAACATCCAAAAGGGAAATGGATTACAAATGTTTAATTTTTAAAGACAGATAATAATATGGACGAAAAAAAAATGACCGGTCTGTTAATCGGGATGCAAAAGAGCTTGTTCAATTTTGCTTATAGCCTGACCATGAATCGAGATGATGCTCAAGACCTGTTGCAAGCAACTTCTCTTAAAGTGCTTAGCAATGTAGAAAAATTAGTTCATTATGAAAATCTGAATGGGTGGATGTATACGATCATGCGTAATATTTTTATTAATGATTATCACCGTAACGTCAATCGCAGAACGGTTTATGATAATGAAGACGAAACAATAATGAAATCTGTTGCAAATGATCCTTCGGACGATACTCCTGAATCTTTATATAATGTCAAAGAAATAAATAAAGCGATCAATAGTCTTTCAAAAGAATATCGTGTGCCTTTTTCACTTTATCTTGCCGGTTATAAATATCAGGAAATTGCCGATGAAATGCATCTGCCTATCGGAACGATAAAAAGCCGTATCTATATGACACGTCAGCAATTGCAGTCTCAATTGAGAGATTACCATTATGAAAGATAGCGTGTGAGTGTGTGTTGTAAAAAGAAAAGAGGAAGCCAAATAATAATCGGCTTCCTCTTTTTAGTTTTGCAGAACAGTGTTTATCGGTTTATATTTATTTTTATAGTTTTTCCGTCAGAGAGGTTTTTTATTAAATATACTCCGGCAGAAAGGGGAATGCGAATATTTCCGTTTACTTCGTATCGGTTTATATAAGCACCGGTAATGTCATATATAGCAAAGATGCTTTTTTGAAGAGATTCGATGATCAGTTCGTTCTGAAAGCTATATATTTTAAATAAAGAGTTCTCTATTCGAGTAATTCCGTCAGGATTATCGTAATCGCTTATCTCTATATCGTCTATATTGATGCGGTTACCTTTATCCTTCACTATTTTGATTCGGATGTTACCCGGCTCGTTAACTATGTATGTAAATTTTTGCAGTGTATTTGTCAATGTTTCCGACTTTTGAACGGTTTTCCAAGTCGTCCCTTGATCGGTTGAGTAAAACAAGCTGAAACTACCGTCGTTATCGCTACTGAAATTTGCCCCGTATAGAGAAATCATTCCGATACCTCCCGGCTTATCTTTGGCCATTTCGATCGACCCTTTTATGCGAGCCGATTGTTCCCCGTTCTTTTTATCTCCCGATTGAGTTCCGATTAGGGAATTTTCCATATACCATTCTGTAGCTGTACATTCGACATTTCCATTATTGTAGCTTCCTTTTGTTCCGTTCTCAAAAGTTTCGGAAAATGCTTTTTTTATTTCGATAACTCCGGATAAAGGTTCGGATTCTTCTTCTATTTCGGATGAGGATATCGTTAAATCGGCAGAATAATTTCCCGGTGCTTCTGAAGCCGATAGCCGGACATAAACTAATCCGCCTTCTGCAGGAAGGACAAGTTGAGTATTCCATTCTTGTTGATCTCCAGATAATTCGAACGGACTTTCAGTATTTATTTGCAATGGAAGCGAAGTGTCTGTCCCGGATATTTGTATGCGTTTGCTGTCTGATGCATAACCTGTTATTGTCGTAAAAAGCAGGTCTCCATCTTCTAAGTCATATTCTATATGAGGATTTAGCGGCAGAGTCCGAATTGTAACCGTATTGGATGTCAAACCTCCTCCGGATAAATTGTAACTATATTCAGTGTCAGGTGTTAATCCTGATATTTCCATTTTTGTCGTATTTTCATCGACTGTTTTTGGAAATCCCGGAAGAGGAGAACCCGATGAATTTTGATATACCGTAAGAGATATATCTTGTATGTGTGCCGGATTTATCCAATTTGCCGTAAATGAATTTTTTGTAATGTCCGTAGCTTGAAGAGCGGGAATACCATCGACGGCTTCGGCTTTCATATCTACATTAGAAACCAAAGATCCGCAAGAAACGGTTAAATTTCCTTCTGACTGTCCTGCTATTGCCGTAGTATAGGTAAGGGTAACATTTTTCCCGATTTTTCCTTCTTCTGCCGTGATCGTTTCAGGGGAGACAGAAAATCCCGTACCGCTTACCGATAAGGAAATATTCCCTTCGGGATTACGGACTTTTATTAATAATTCCTGGGATAAAGGATAATTGACAGCGGTCATACCGAGGTCGATTTCCGACTTATCTTTGGGAGAAATAATTGCCGGTTCATTATTATCTTCGGGATACCATTCCGTGTCTGTTTTATCTCCCCAGATATATTCGGCAAGTTCGGGATGATCGACAAACGGATTCCGGTTTCCTTGTATTTTATAGACTTTGTCGTTCCGAGCTATTTCCCAGTCATCGACGGGATCTTTTTTACACCATTCCAATAACATTTTTATTGTCCAATTTTCAAAAACAGGATAGGTGTTATTATCAAGCTGGTTTACCGAGTTTCCTGTCCATTTCTCACTGAAATCTTCATAACAAGTGACCATGTACATATAAATGCGAGCAAAATCTCCTTTATATTGGTCGCTCGGTTCCCATGCCGTTATTTCGCTACCGGGACGACTTGAAGATTTCCCGACTTTGATAACTCCGTTATTGTAAGTCGTTTTTCCATCGACTATCGCCATAGGCCAGCTCCCTTTACTTGAATTAGCTCCTGAATTGGACGGTCTTAATTGCTGTATATCTTTATATGCTTGATTTTTTGTGCCTCCCCACCAACTCTTTGCGAAAGAGTGTTCTATATTCATTCCCGATCCGGCAGAGTTTCCGTTGGCTTTTACTCGGTTAGGCGAATACATATCTACATAATAACCTTCGTCATCGACATCTGTTTGTACGAAACCAGACCAAGTTTTACCCGCTCCGCTGCCATAGTCCAAGACATCGGCTTTTCCTATAATTTTGTGTAGGGCCGTTTTTAGTTCGGCTTTCTTTTTCCCTAATGCACTATCGTAATATCCGTCAGGAATTTGTGCCCATAATTGTAAAGATATTCCGAGAAAGAGCAGGAAAGAAATTTTTATTTTCAAGAGCATACTGTTCATAGTCAAAGTTTTATTTTTCGTGTAATGATGTATTTGTCGTTCTGAATTTTCAGAATATAAATACCTGATCGATTTGCCGGTATATGTATCTCTCCTTGTCCGTTTTGGGATTGTATCAAAGTTCCGTAAGTATTATATAGAAAAACATGTACGGGAACGGAAGTCGTGATGATTATCGATTCCTCTCTGGTAGCGATATGTATGGTGTTCATATCTGTTTTGCCTGTCGATGTCGGCAGATTGAATGCTATACCTTTTTTGTTTCCCCAGATATATTCAACGAGTTCGGGATAATCGATAAACGGGTTACGGTTGTGTTGTTTCTTTTGGACGGCTTCGTTCCGGTCGATCTCTTTCGAATCTACGTTGTCGTTTCTGTGCCATTTCAACAAAAGATCGATTACCCAGTCTTTGTAACCGGGATACGAATTTCCGGCAGTCATTTCTCCTCCGAATTGGGGAAATACATCTTCATAACATGTTGCAATATAAAAATAGGAACGGGCGAAATCACCTTTATATTGATCGTTAGGTTCGAAAACAGTTCCCGAATATCCGGGAAAGGAGCATGCCCCCAATTTGCTGAAACCATTATCGGATTTATAGATCTCGCCATTGGTTTCTCCATACGGATAATTACCTCGTTTATTATTAACGAGTTTATCAGTGGGATAAACATTGAATAAATCGGATTTCATGTCCCCTGAGGCTTTTTCAAACCAACTTTGCGGAAATGAGTGTTCACGATTATATTTATCGCCTTCTATTATCCCTCCCGAACCTTTGTCTTGATCTGTTACAAATGTGAAATTCGAAGTGTTTGAGTACATATCCCAAACTTTTCCGTCCGGACGGGCATCTGTGTCTTTATAAGCGTCCCACAATCCGCTATATCCGACAACTTTGAATCCATTATTACTGATAATCTGATATAAGGCAGTCTTCAGATCTTTATCTTTTTTACCTTCGATTGCATTGTAATATCCATTAGGAATCTGTGCCCACAGAGTATATGCAGAGAGAGTAAAAAATAATGATATTATGCTTTGGCAAACAAAATATTTGATTTTCATAAAATGAAAAATTTAGTTTTCGATAATAACTTTATTGCTTTTACTTCCTTGCGGTGAGACTATTTTTACAATATAAACACCTGCCGTATCGATTGTATATTCTTCAAGATTCTCATCATGTAAAGTGCGTTCCAGAATCAATTGTCCGTCTATGGTAAATACATATACTTTCGTATTTGCCGGGGCATTAGAGACATATAGTCGGTTTATATTACTATATATGACAGAATAACTAATATCTGTTATGTCGGGAAGAGCTGCGGGGTCATCGGAAGTCGTTACTTTGATTTCATTCGATTTCGAAGCTGTTCCTCCGATAGGCGTAACTGTATAGTAATATTCTGTAGAAGGGGTAAGCCCTGTTACAGTTTCGGAAAGTGTATTTCCTACTTGTTTGGGATAACCGTTTACTCGTACTTCTTTATATCCGCCTCCTTTACTGATGATAACTTCTTCAACATAAATACGTTTGTCCGAAGAGGCTTCTAATTTTATTACCGAAGATGATGTCCCGGCCGGGAGTGGCATCTTTTTTTCTATTTGGCTGCTGACATTCAGCTCGTCTATCTTTTTACCGTCCAGATAAATATATAGTGGTGCAGCTCCTTTATATGGAGATGCTTTTATATATAATGAAGTCTCATTACCCGAAAGGTCGAGAGCTGGAGTGGAGATAGATCCGTCTCTACTTCCCGAAGCCAGGCGTACACCGTTATCGCCTTCTATCGCAACGAACCCGGAAGTTTCCCAATCTTTAGGAATCTGGGTCAGTTCTTTGAAATTCGTATTTAATACCGTGACTTCCTCTCCTGAAGATGTATTATCTAAATAATAGACATCCAACAAGTATCCGGTTGCGCCATTGGCTGCGCTCCACTGTGCGGTAAAAGAATTATTGGTAATATTTATCGGGTCTAATGCCGCAAATCCGTCTATCGCTTTCCCGGTTAAAGTAACTTGCGTAGAATAGGCCAGATCTTTTCCCGATATTGTCAATGTCGCGTTATTCAGACCGACTTCTGTCGGTAAATAGGTTACGGTTATCTGTTTCCCGTCGTTAATATCCGATGCGGAAATAATCGTTTCCGATAGAGAAAAGAGTGCTGCATCTGTTCCGCTAAGAGTAAGAGTCAGATCATTCTCGATATTTTTCCCTTGTATGAGAATATTGTTACTGACGGAGTGATTAAACAATGTAGTTCCAATGTTTATTGTCGATCCGCTTAATGGAGAAGTCAGATAAGGATGTTCGCTTCCGTCAGGATTAAAAGGTTCATCGGTCCTGTCCCTGAAGATGAGATCGACAAGTTCGGGATAATCGATGAACGGATTTCGGTTTCTTTGTTCATTATAAACAGCATTGTTTCTGACTATTTCCTTTTCACTTACGGCATCTTTTTGATGCCAGCGGAGCATCATATCCAAAGTCGGTTTGGCTAAATGAGGAAATGAAGAACTGAATACCTGACTTTGCCAGTTTCCGCACTTATCGGCATATCGGGTGGCAATATAAAAATAGGCACGGGCAAAATCCCCTTTATACATATCGTTCGGTTCGAATACCGTTCCGGTTATCCCGGGAGTAGCGGATGTCCCCCATTTAGAAAAACCGTTTGCCGAAGAACTGTATTTTGAGCCGACCTCTCCGAAGGGATTGTTTGATCTGTATCCGTTTATTTTCCCGTCTGTCGGATATACCAGCCATGCATCCGATTTCATAGGACGAGCTTCATTAAACCAGCTTTGCGGAACTGAATGTTCCCGATTATAGCAATCTCCTTCGTTTTTATAGTTCCCGCATGTATTGCTAAAAGAAAAATCTGTTATGTCGGAGTACATGTCCCATACTTTTCCGTTTCGGTTATCCGAAGTTCGATAAACGGAATATAGCCCGTCATATCCGACATCTTTAGCTCCGTTATTTAATATCGTAGATAATGCTTCTTGCAAAGCCTTTCCGCTTTTTCCTATAGCTTTGTCATAATAGCCTGTGGGAATTTCTTGGGCGTGTAAGGATAACATGCTTGCAAACAATAGCCACGAAAAGGAATAAAGTAAAAATTTTTTCATATTTATATTTGTTAGGTATCGTTTATCTTTCTGAAAGAAAAAGGGTATCAAAATTAGTATATATAAATAAGAAAGGAAAAATATTTACATAG
>NZ_CEWDCG010000018.1:0-23793 GCF_982436375.1 Coprobacter sp.
GATCAAAAAGAGATTCAAAAAGTCTGAATATATATTTCTTATCGGAAAATTTAGGTAGGCTCTTATTATTAGAAAAGAGAAATTTACCCTAAATTTGTACATGTAATTATCAACACATATTTCAATACGATCAAATTCATCATTAAATACGACCAATGAACAAAATCATCAGCAAAGAGCATTTTTCAGAAAAAGTAGTAAAACTTGTTGTTGAAGCTCCTCTTATAGCCAAAGCCCGAAAAGCCGGACATTTTGTAATCGTGAGAGTCGGAGAAAAAGGAGAACGCATCCCGTTAACCATTGCATCCGCCGATGTCGCCAAAGGCACTATCACATTAGTAGTACAAGCAGTAGGCCGCTCTTCCCAAAAACTATGTGCGTTGAAAGAAGGCGACTATATTACGGATGTAGTCGGACCTTTGGGACAAGCCACACACATTGAAAAAGTAGGAACAGTCATATGCTGTGGCGGAGGTGTCGGAGTCGCTCCCCTGCTCCCCATTGTAGAAGCTTTTAAAAAAGCCGGGAACAAAGTCATTACGGTTTTAGCGGCAAGGACAAAAGAACTCATTATTTTGGAAGAACAGATGAGAGCCAATTCGGATGAAGTCGTAATCATGACCGACGACGGTTCTTATGGGAAAAAAGGATTGATAACAAACGGAGTAGAAGAGATTATCAATCGTGAAAAGGTCGATCTCTGTGTAACTATAGGACCGGCAATCATGATGAAGTTCGTTTCTCTATTGACAAAAAAATACGATATACCGACGGTAGCCTCTCTAAACACGATCATGGTCGATGGGACAGGTATGTGTGGAGCATGCCGGATAACAGTGGGAGGCAAAACAAAATTTGTCTGTGTTGACGGACCTGAATTTGACGCACACCAAGTAGATTTTGACGAAATGATGATGCGACTTTCTTCTTACAAAGGAATAGAATAATATTGAAACTATGAACAATAAAGAATATATGGCAGCTCAAAGAGCTGAAAGCTGGCGGGAAGAATTACGTCGGAACAAAAAAAACAAAGATCGTATCGATATTCCCCGGGTACACATGAACGAACTCGACCCGGCTTACCGAATCACCAACACCGAAGAAGTAAACCAAGGTCTTACGAAAGAACAAGCTCTTACAGAAGCTTGCAGATGCCTCGACTGTCCAGATCCTTTATGCATTACAGGCTGTCCGGTAGGAATCAACATCCCGAAATTCATCAAAAATATCGAACGAGGAGAATTTCTCGAAGCCGCAAAAACTCTGAAAGAAACCAGTGCATTACCTGCCGTATGCGGTCGGGTATGCCCACAAGAAAAACAATGTGAATCTAAATGTTTTTACACGCAAAAACTCCACAAAGAGGCTGTTGCAATAGGATATCTCGAACGATTTGCTGCAGATTATGAACGAGAAAGCGGGCAAATGTCCATTCCCGAGATAACTTCACGAAACGGTATTAAAATTGCAGTAGTCGGATCAGGACCTGCCGGACTTTCTTTTGCCGGAGATATGATAAAAAAAGGATATTCTGTGACCGTATTCGAAGCACTCCACGAAATCGGAGGAGTATTAAAATACGGAATTCCCGAATTCCGATTACCGAATAAAATCGTCGATGTCGAAATCGACAACCTTCGTAAAATGGGTGTGGAATTCATGGCCGACTGTATCATCGGAAAAACTCTGACTTATGAAGACCTGCATGAAATGGGATTTAAAGGCATATTCGTAGCCAGCGGTGCGGGATTGCCCCGTTTCATGAACATACCGGGAGAAAATCTCATAGGTGTGATGTCCAGCAATGAATACCTAACTCGTGTCAATCTCATGGATGCCGCCAGTTCCGATTCGGACACTCCGGTCATAAAAGGTAAACGAGTCGCTATTATAGGCGGAGGAAATACTGCGATGGATTCCGTCCGCACGGCACGTCGGTTAGGGGCAGATCGAGCAATGATCGTCTATCGACGTTCTGAAGAGGAGATGCCGGCTCGTATAGAAGAAATAAAACATGCCAAACAAGAAGGCGTCGAATTTTTGACCCTCCATAATCCCATAGAATATATCGGAGACCAAACCGGACATGTCAAACAAATGCGTCTTCAAAAAATGGAATTAGGAGAACCGGATGCATCCGGAAGAAGAAGTCCCGTTCCTATTCCCGGAGCAACCGACCTAATCGATATAGATGAAGTCGTTGTTAGCGTAGGGGTATCTCCTAACCCTCTTATCCCAAATTCTATAAAAGGATTGGAAGTCAGTAAATGGGGTACGATTGTCGTAAATCAGGAAACTATGCAATCCGACATTCCCGATCTTTTTGCAGGAGGAGATATCGTTCGGGGAGGAGCAACCGTAATTCTGGCAATGGGAGACGGGCGACGAGCAGCCGCAGCAATGGACGAATACATTAAATCCCAAGCATAAACACAACAGGCTGCCTTATTTAGAGCAGCCTGCTTTTTATTATACCAATACGGTTTTATTTTCTATTAGGACAATCTCTGTTTTTTTCGCAGCAAGGTTTCGGATTGTCGCATTTTTCCTTTGGACAATTTTTGTTTGGGCAATCTCCCTTTCTCTGCGGACATTCGGTTTTTGACTTAGGACATTCTTTTTTATTTTGTGCAATCGCATTACCGCCGATCATCATCGATACGGCCATAAAAGCTAATACTAAACCTTTTTTCATCATCATATAATATTAAAATTTGACTGTACAAATATAGAAACCAAAAGCCGTTTTTCTCTTTAACAAAATATAAAAAGCGCTGTCACGCAACTCCTAAATAACTATAAAATACAAGCAATAACTAAAAAAACTATATCAATAACCATTTTAACTAAAAAAAAACGTTTTCAACCGCTCCAGATTCCAACTCATTCTATCCGTTTAAATATTCCCTGTTCCCCTGTTTATACATCAGAAAAAAAAATGTATCTTCGTAAGATTAAAATAGAGAACACATGGAAGAATGGCTATCTCGAACCGAACAGCTTTTAGGAAAAGACACACTATCCGCATTACAAAATTCCCACGTTCTTATCGTCGGTGTAGGAGGAGTCGGTGCGTATGCCGCCGAGATGATCTGTAGAGCCGGAGTTCAAGAGATTACCATCATCGACGGAGATAACGTAAACCCGACGAATATCAACCGCCAGTTAATTGCAATGCATAGCACGGTCGGCAAACCCAAAACCCAAATTCTCGCACAGCGACTATTGGATATCAATCCCCGACTCAACATACATATAAAGCAGTTATATATGGACGAAGTCCAAACCGAAATACTACTCGATGAAGCAAAATATGATTATGTAATCGACGCAATCGATACTATCAGCCCCAAAATCGCACTATTGACAGGTTGCCTGAAACGAAAAATAAAGGTCATATCTTCTATGGGTGCAGGCGGTCGCATCGATCCTACACGCATTGCATACGCAGATATTTCGGAAACATACCATTGCGCTTTAGCCAAAGCTGTAAGGAAAAGGTTAAAAGATGCAGGCATAAGCAAAGGTATCAAAGTCGTGTTCTCTTCGGAACAACCCGACCGCAATGCGATCATACGAACAGATGAAGAGCGAAACAAAAAATCGACAGTCGGGACAATTTCTTACCTGCCGGCAATCTTCGGATGTTATTTAGCTGCCTATGTCATACGCAAACTTTCACAAAAATGATCGATATTATAAATATACATAAAAGTTACGGATCTCTCGAAGTGTTGAAAGGGATCAATGCCCATATCGGCAAAGGTGAGATCGTTTCTATCGTAGGCCCGAGCGGAGCAGGTAAAACAACACTATTGCAAATCATAGGAACTCTGGATAAACCCGACTCGGGAGAAATACACATCGGAGAAGTGCAGACCGGGAAATTAAAAAAGAAAGAGTTGTCCATTTTCCGAAATAATCACATCGGTTTTGTATTTCAGTTTCACCAATTACTCCCGGAATTTACAGCCATCGAAAATGTTATGATTCCGGCATTAATCCGAAAAGAAAAATCTTCGGTCGCCCGTAAACGTGCAAAAGAGATACTGGACTATTTAAACCTATCGGATAGGATGGAACACAAACCTGCTCAATTATCCGGAGGAGAAAAACAAAGAGTGGCTGTTGCCCGTGCATTAATAAACCAACCGGATGTTATTTTAGCAGACGAACCGTCAGGCAGTCTCGACACCCAAAATAAAGAAGAGTTACACAAACTCTTCTTTGACCTGAGAAACGAAATGGGACAAACATTTGTTATTGTTACGCACGACGAATCTTTAGCCCTAATCACAGAACGGGTAATACACATGAAAGACGGCCAGATAATTACTCCGGAAGAGAACATAAACGAAGTCTTATGAAACAATCATTTCAATTTATACTATTTTTAATAATTGTAATTCTCAGCGCCTGTAATGACGATGTCCGATACGATTATGGAAATTTTCGAATGGACTTTGTAACGGTTCTCTCTCCAGAAGAAGGAATACGGTTTCTTAGAGATGACGGGATCATCTTGCTCTCCGAAACAGCAAACGACGCAGATAACAAATATCTCGTTACCGGAAAAAGAATCCTATTGAGATATATACCCGGAGAACAAATTTCTCAAACAGAACTATCGGCAAAGATACAATCGATAACCTTCATTCCAGAAGGGAATATAACGTTCGTTTCACAAAAAGAACAAACCGAATCATTCGGTAATGACCCGCTATATATCATCTCGCTTTGGCCCGGAGGCGGATATTTAAACCTCCGCTATAAAATAGAACAAAATAATGACAAACACCAGTTCGCTTTACTTTATATCCAAGAAAACCAAATCTCGCTGGATACGATTTTTCTTGAACTGCGACATAAAGCAGACAGCGATAATCCGGGCTATTTAAGCAAAGGTTATGCCGCCTTTTCTCTGCAAAAAATACAAGACAAGATTCCGGAAGCAAAAGCCATAAAAGTCAATGCAAACGTGAGTAATCTAAAACAACAATATTTTATATTTAATACACAAACATTATGAACGAAAAGAACCAATTACAAATAGAACTCAGTGCCGAAGTTGCAGAAGGTATATACTCTAATCTCGCCGTTATCTCCCACTCTTCTTCTGAATTTGTGGTCGATTTTATCCGCATCATGCCGGGAATTCCTAAAGCTCCTGTAAAATCACGAATTGTACTTACTCCCGAACACGCAAAGCGACTGATGTTCGCATTACAAGAGAATATTATAAAATATGAGAAGCAATTCGGCAATATCCGGATTACCGAACCGGAAAACAATATTCCTCCATTCATGACCCCCGGAGGTGAAGCTTAGAGCCCGTATAAATTTCTATCCGAGACAAATCAAACAGATTTTAGAAGATTTTTAATCATTTAAAATAAAAGTTTCCCTCGAATTATGAAAACATACACTATCAATGACTTCGAAAAAATAGAAGAAATTATCAAAAGTGCACAAACCTGCTTCATAGGAATAAATAACCCCGGAAGCGCTCCATATATTATTCCGATGAATTTCGGATATGAAAACGGGACATTCTATCTACACTCAGGACCTGAAGGGAAAAAAACGGAACTCATTCGTAATGATAACCGAATAAGCCTATCTCTCCACGGAAATACCAAATTAGTATTTCAACATCCTGAAGTAGCTTGTAGTTACAGCATGGCTGCCGAGAGTATCGTATGCGAAGGAAAAGTCAAATTTATAACCGATTACGATGAGAAAATCCGCTGTCTAAACATTATAATGCGACATTATACCAATCGAGAATTCAAATATAATGCCCCAGCAGTGAATAATATCTGCATTTGGGAAATAAAACCGGAACAAATATTTTGTAAATCTTTCGGGAACTCAGCAAAAAGATAAATAATACAATGAAATCCGCACCCCGATTGCCCTAATTTCTATCAAATCATTACCTTTGTAAGGTATAATTAAACAAAAACATGGAACATAAACTCAATATTTACAACACGCTCAGCAGAAAAAAAGAACTATTTATTCCGCTCAATTCTCCGTATGTAGGTATGTATGTCTGCGGACCTACGGTTTACGGGGACGGACATCTCGGGCATGCTCGTCCGGCAATTACGTTCGATCTGCTTTTCCGTTATCTGAAACATCTCGGATATAAAGTCCGTTATGTACGCAACATTACAGACGTAGGACACCTCGAAAACGATGCGGACGAAGGAGAAGATAAAATTGCAAAAAAAGCGCGGCTCGAGCAATTAGAGCCAATGGAAGTAGTGCAATACTACCTCAACCGATACCACAAAGCAATGGAAGCCTTGAATGTTCTTCCTCCCAGCATAGAGCCCCATGCTTCAGGTCATATTATAGAACAAATCGAATATATAAAAAAAATATTGGATGCAGGATACGCATACATTAGCGACGGATCGGTTTACTTCGATGTCGAAAAGTATAATAAAGACTATCACTACGGAAAACTCTCCGGACGCAATATCGATGAACTGCTCAATACGACACGGGCTCTTGACGGACAACAAGAAAAACGCAACAGCGTCGATTTCGCTCTTTGGAAAAAAGCCTCACCCGAACATATCATGCGGTGGCCTTCTCCATGGAGTGACGGTTTTCCCGGCTGGCATCTCGAATGTTCTGCAATGGGAACAAAATATTTAGGAGAGGAATTCGACATTCACGGAGGAGGCATGGATCTGCTCTTTCCACATCACGAATGCGAAATCGCTCAGTCTGTAGCGGCACAAGGAAAAGAGACCGTACATTATTGGATGCATAACAACATGATTACGATCAACGGACAGAAAATGGGGAAATCCTTAGGTAATTTCATTACATTAGACCAATTCTTCACCGGAGATCACAAACTGTTATCTCAACCATTCAGTCCTATGACGATACGGTTCTTTATCTTGCAAGCACATTACCGCAGTACGCTTGATTTCAGCAACGATGCCCTCATCGCCGCAGAAAAAGCATATCAACGGCTTAGTGAAGGCTGGGAAAATCTCAATAAGATCATTCCGGGAACAGACTCTACCGTAGATATTAAAAATCTTCGGGAAAAATGTTACGAAGCAATGAACGATGACTTGAGCTCCCCGATCGTCATCTCATATTTATTCGATGCTGTTCGCATTATCAACACAATCCTTTCCGGCAAAGCCTCTATAAATGAAACCGATTTAGAGGAACTAAAAGAGATATTTCAAACATTCATGTTCGATATATTAGGATTAAAAGTAGAAAATAGCACAACGGGCAATGCTTCTAACGAAGCTTACGAAAAAGCTGTCGATCTATTGCTTGATGTACGCCAAGAAGCAAAGAATCATAAAGATTGGCAAACAGCAGACTTTATCCGCAATAAACTCTCTGAAATCGGATTTGAAATCAAAGACACCAAAGACGGTGCTGAATGGAAATTAAATAAATAGTAATCATTACAAAAACATAGGGAGTTTTCTGCATAAATAATATGGCGGAAAGCTCCTTTTCTATATCTATAAAAGAAAATATTATGGATTATATCGAATTTTTTAAAAACGACCGTTTCGCAACAGAAGCAGGGATCACACTTTCTGAGGTTCGTCCCGGGTATGCAAAAGCCAAACTAAAAATAAACGAACACCATCTGAATGCAGGAAACGTCGTTCAGGGAGGAGCACTGTTTACTTTAGCGGATCTGACAATTGCCGCCGCCGCCAACGCTAACGGCCGTCTGGCTTTCTCTATACAGTCGGACATTCGATTTCTTGAAAGCGCCACGATCGGAGAAACCCTGATCGCAGAAGCCCAAGAAATTTTGTTGCATAAAACGATCTGTCACTATAAAGCGAATATCACTACCGAAAACGGCCGACTTATTGCTGTATGTGACGGAATATGTTATAGAAAATAATATTACAGAGGTGTTTCAAAAATATGAGAATAGTTCCATAAAATAAATTACGGGACATATTGAGCTAACACATTCCTGATTGCGAGGAGAATATTATATTACTTTGGTCATCCAAAATTACTTGAATCCAAAACCAAAACACAATAACAATGAAAAAATCTCTCCTCGCAGGAATATTCCTGCTCACTACACTGTTACCTGCGTCTGCGCAAAACTTATTACAAGACGGAGGATTCGAAAACACAAAAACCTACGATTATGCAAACAACAAATCGACCGGTGAACTGCCCCGAATTTCAGCCTTAGGCAAATTAGGCAGCAATACGGAAACCAATAATCCGGTAATGGAGGCGGAAACAGTCGTACCAGGTTCTTGGTATCGTAAATCGGCAAATAGCGGATACAATCACGGAAAAATAGTTACCGATGATTATGCAGAAGGTGAAAAAGCGCTGAATCTGAGTATCACCGCCGGCAGTACAACGACCAAACTGGACACATGGGACAACAATACCGCTATTCAATATGTCACAATAGATCGTACCAAACAATATGTTCTAAAATTTAAAGCAAAAAATTTAGTCGGGAATTATCCGGTCTTCGCGGGGATGTCTGTAGGCGGAGGTTATGAAGTATCCGGCAGTAACTGGGTAACATTATCCTCAAACTGGGAAGAATACACCGTTATAATAGACCCGACGCAACACCAAGCCTCCGACACACATTACAGCGACAGCGATTTTCAAAAATCAGGAGTCGTATTCGGAAACAGAACAGAGTATGACGAAAATAACAAATCTCTCGAATCTTCTATACTTATCGATGACGTACGCCTATATGAAAAAGGTACCGAACCGGAAGAGGGGGATGTAAAAGACTTTATTATTAACGGAAACTTCGAAACCGGAGAACCTAATTCGAGTATCGTTACAGGGACTGATCCTTGGGGTGATTTTGTCGGGAAATGGGCTCTTGTCATTAAAGACAAATCTACAGGAACAGGAAGCATCACGACCGAAGAGGTTCATAATGGTAGCCAAGCACTAAAAGTAGAATTGACCAATATCTCTGCACGTTATCATTTCTTCCTCACTCAAGAGCTTCAAAATCTTACTCCGGGAGAATATACGTTCGCCTTATGGATGAAAGCATCAAAAGCGGATATACCGTTCAGAGTAGATTTTTCTATTGACGATGACAATATAGATGTCGTTAAATCTGCACAAACGACTGCAGCCGAATGGACTCGTTATGAAATAAAAGTCGATCTCTCGGATAAAACATCAGAAGATCTTTCTACCCTCCGTATACGCATCCGACCCAATTGTACCTCAAGTGGATCGGTAAAAAACGAAGCCGTTACTTACTATATCGATGACATCAGCTTCACATCGGCCTCCTCTGAAGAAGAAAAGCCCGATGAAGGAGAGCAAAAAGAGTTCATCACCAATGGAGATTTCGAAATCGGAGATCCTAATTCAAGTATTGTTATGGGAACAGATCCGTGGGGATCTAATTTAGTGAACACTTGGGGGCTTGTCATTAAAGGCAGTTCTACTGGAACAGGAACTATTACAACCGAAGAAATTCATGGAGGAAGTCAAGCATTGAAAATCGATTTGACAAACATAGATGCGCGATACCGGTTCTTTCTTGCCCAAGAGGTCCAAAACCTTGCTTCAGCAGAATATACTTTTGTCATGTGGATGAAAGCGTCAAAAGCAGGAATCCCTTTCCGGGTAGATTTTTCTATAAACAACAATACAAAAGATATTCTCACATCATCACAAACAACCGCAACCGAATGGACTCGTTACGAAATAAAAGTCGATATGTCAGATATTAAAACAACCGACCTATCTACTTGCCGTATAAGCATTCGTCCCAATTGTGCATCAGGGGGATCGGTACAAAACGAAGCCGTCACTTATTATCTTGACGATATCAGTTTTAAAGGAGTCGTTCCGGATGTGATTATATTTCAACCAGAGCCGTATTTGCAAAGCAAAACAACCGAAAGTATCTTGATCAACTGGCGAAGTGCCGATGGAGAAGAGGGAGTACCCACCGTAGAATACGGGACTACCGATCTGAATCTCACGGCAACAGGTACGACAAAATCCGTAGGAAGTTTGAAATGGTCCGGCGTTCGGCTGACCGGCTTATCTCCTGATACCGAATACCAATACCGTTGCCGGATCGGTGATAATATTTCTGAAGTTTACAAATTCCGTACACTTCCGGATAAAAACGTAAGCCGGGAAATCCGTTTCCTCTCATTCGGAGACTCTCATGAAGCCAGCTCTGTAACACCGGTACGGGAGGCTGCATTGAAATTCTTAAAACAGGAATTCGGAGAAGATTTACAAAACCATTTCGATTTCATTACATGTACCGGAGATATTATCTATAATTACGGACAATATGAAAATGAATTTGTAGAATCGCTCTTTACTCCAAACAAAGAACTTACGAATGCTCTTCCCATGAATATCGCTGCAGGTAATCACGATTTTGAGAAAAACGACTCAGAACATTCGTATTTCTATGATTTCATGGATTTCACCGATTTGAGCGATGCCGAAGGAGATGCAAAAGGGAAATATTATGCTCAACAAATAGGAAACGCCCTATACATTTATCTGAATACCAACCGGCAGTATCTTTGTCCGACAGATAACAGCAATCAGACTTATCAAACGAACACCGAGGCACAATTGAAATGGCTAAAAGATAAGCTGACAACTGCAGAAAGCGATAACACGATAGACATGGTCTTCATTTTTGGACATCACGGACACAGATATGAAATGTGGTCAGCACCCGATAATACTGCAACCCGTGAAGAAATAGCCGAACGGCTGTTCCCGGTATTTGAAAACTCTACAAAAATAAAAATGTATATGTACGGGCATACTCATTCTGTAGAAAGAGGTATCCTTGAGCTCAAAAACGGAAAAAGTATAACCCTTTTCCTGAACGGTAACGGAGGTTCTTATCCTGACTATTTCGGGAAATACAGCACAAACATAGATTATCCCGAAATACACCGGAATTCGGAGTTCATCGGATTTGCTATTACCGAAGTAGATCCTGTCGAAAAATCATATCAAACGACATACTACGGAGTCTCTCAACGCCGACCGGTCAACGGGGCTTCATCAACAACGTATATTCGCAAATATGATCCGGCGGAAATAATCGATCAATGGAGTGCAAAATGCGATGCATCCGTACCGACAACGCCGACAATGATCAAGCAAGAATACAATGCTACAGATGGAATATTTTCTCTTGAAGCGTCACCTGCTACGGATATGATGTCTGCAGAATATCAAATAATCAACACGGCAAATCAGGAAATGGTAATCGACACGATTATCCACCGGGAAAATATATTCGGCGTTACCGGATACTTTGAAACCGACGGGAAAATAGATTTAGAAAAATCATACCTGCCAGTCGATTTAAACGAAGGAATCGATCTCAACACTTTCACGGCAAAACTTCCCACAGGAAATTATAAAGCAAAAATCCGTTACCGTGACAATAATCTCAACTGGAGCGATTATTCTGATATCAATTCTTCAATCGACAGTCCGGCCGAAACCGATAATGATGTCGTCATAGCAGGAGGAACAGCAGAAGTCGTGATCGTATCCGATGGCGGAATTGCCGAAATTTACTCCCCTTATGGGGCATTATTAGCCAAAACGATACTGACAAACGGTGAAAATAGGATTAATGTTACTCCCGACTCACAAGTAATAGTGCGTGTCGTACGAAATAATAAATGTACAGTTAAGAATCTTCGGGTAAAATAAAACCCTTGGCTTCTTAAAAGATCTGCTGATCCAAAAAAGTTTCAAAACAAATTCTCGAAATGACTCCTGAAAAGTTCTTCATTTGACTATCAGGAGTCATTTCATTTTAAACGACTTTTTAGGCCTTACTCTCCAATAAAATAAAACTTCCGGTACTTTTTTCAAGAATAAAGTTATTAAAAACAGATATTACTATTTTTTTAGTTTGTTTTTAAGGAGATTTTAATGTATATATTAAGGATCTTCCATTTACTTTGTTCACGTTAACTTTTTTCTAAACATAACACATAACAGAAATGAAAAAAATAGCGGTTATCGCCTTTTTAGCTTTTATTTCAACCACACTCTTCGCTAAAGTAAAACTACCAGGTGTCTTAGCAGACAATATGGTGTTGCAACAACAGTCCCAAGTCAAGTTATGGGGAGAAGCGAAACCCGGAAGCATAGTAAACATAAAGCCGTCCTGGGCAAAAAGATCTTATTCCACAACGACAGGGAAAGACGGGAAATGGATACAGCAAATAACGACTCCGGTAGCCGGAGGCCCTTACGAAATCACATTTAATGACGGAGAAAAAACAACATTAAAAAATATTCTCATCGGAGAAGTATGGTTTTGTTCGGGACAATCCAATATGGAAATGCCGGTACAAGGGTTCGACCGACAACCGGTAAATAATATTCAGGATATTCTTATTAAAGCAAAAAAAGAAGTTCCGATCCGGTTCTGCAATATTCCCCGTATTACGGCAAAAACTCCGCAATCCGATTGTGAAACCCGATGGGAAGAACATACACCCGAAGGAGTTGCCAGAGCCAGTGCTACGGCTTATTTCTTTGCAAAATACTTAAATGAAGTTCTCGATGTCCCCATAGGACTGATAATCTCGAATTGGGGTGGATCGAAAGTAGAACCGTGGATGAGTATTGAAGCTCTCACCCCATTCAAGGACGAGGTCGATATTTCTCATCTGACTAATGACAAACCTGTAGGTCCTAAACAAGTGTTGCCCGGAGTATTGTATAACGCAATGATCTCTCCCGTTATCAACTATACGATAAAAGGAATGATCTGGTATCAAGGTGAAAGCAACAGAGGACAAGAAGAGTTATACGGACGTTTAATGCCGGCATTTGTAAAAGACTTACGTCAAAAATGGGGCTTAGGAGACTTCCCGTTCTATTATGTACAAATAGCCCCGTTCCAATATGACGGCGTCGATAAAACATCTTCTGCAAAATTACGAGAAGTTCAACTCCGGAATATGAATGAAATTCCGAATTCGGGAATGGCTGTAACTTTAGATATAGGAGAAAAAACCAAAATCCATCCGGCAGAAAAAGAAAAAGTAGGAAACAGACTGGCTTACTGGGCCTTAGCAAAGACCTATAATAAAAACAATTTCGGATATTCCGGTCCTATATATAAATCTATCGAAATAAAAGGGAATAAGATTTATGTCAATTTCAGTAATGCCCCCAAAGGGGTCGCTCCTCTCGAAACTGAACTGCCCGATTTCGAAATCGCCGGAGAGGATAAAATATTCTACCCGGCAAAAGCGGTTATCGAAGCCAAGAGCGGACGTTTAGGAGTCAGCAGCCCGCAAGTTCCTAATCCCGTTGCAGTCCGCTACGCTTATAAAAATTTCGTAGTAGGCTCTCTTTTCGATGTTTACGGACTTCCGGCATCCTCTTTCCGCAGTGATAACTGGGAAATAAAATAGCTAACACAAACACACACTACATAATATGAAAGGAGCGTTCCTGTGAAGGAATGCTCCTTTTTTTACAAAATAATCTTGTATCTGTAGTTTTTTCCCGATTTATCTGTCAATCTCAATACATATATGCCTGAAGACAAATTTTCTGTCAAAATACTATAAGAATATTCACTCTCCTTTTGCCATTTGCATGGGAATGACATACCTTGTATATTGAATACCTCCAAATTTTTTAATATTCTTCCGCCAGTATCGATACGCAATACTCCTCTGCCTTTCAAAATCTGTATTTGCAAATCCGAAATAGTATTCTCAACCGATGATGGTAATAGTTCCCAAGTCTCAGGAAGTTCCCTTATCTCGGACAGAGATAATTCATCATTATAAATACGAATCTCATCCAATATTCCCGCAAAAGTATATTCTGTATCGGTACGATCTTTTCTACCATAAGTAATATCCTTATCCGTAGTTCCGATATTTCCGGAATGTTTCATAAACGAATAAAATTCCCCATTTACATACAACTCCATAGAATACCCCGTATATACGGCAGTAATATGATAAAATTTATTCAGATCCAAAGGAATCTTATAATCCAGATCTTTCGTCCCGTCAGAAGTATTTACCGTCCACCTCAAGGTCATATCGGGAGAAAGTGAAATTTTATAGCGTTCTTCCCAACTACCGTGAGAAACAAGAAATTGTTCCCTCCCAGGCGTATTTTCCGGAGAAACCCAAAAACCGATCGTCACTTTATCCTGTACCCCAAGGGCTTCATCATTTTCCGTATATAAATATGAAGACGAGGACAGAGAATATGCCGAAGATTCACGACCCAACGCATCCGTAACAAACGAGCCACCTTCAGGTATTGCATCATAAATTCCGAGACTTGCAGCGTTAGAACAGTCACCGTTTAGAGGATAGTAAATCAAAGGTGTCTTTACTGCCGATTTTTCTTCCTTAACCAAAACTTCCAACGATTTCATATCCTCCCCGAACCGATTTTTCGCAGTGCAACTTATCGTATATACTCCGGGGACAGAAGGTAATGTCCAACGACTGGAAAAATCTGAAAGGTTTTCTATATCACCGCCATCACACTCCCAAGAAACCGTAAGTCCCGGCGTTTCCTCCGCCAATACCGAAGTAACATCTATCGTTTCTCCCGGAGACAAAGGCATAGACGAACTTGTTTCAATACTTGTCAATGAAGGTTTATCATACATACTCTCCAACACCTCAACAGTTACCTCTCCCGATATGGTTTGATTACGAGCACTTCCGACAGCCTTTATCGTATAAAGGCCGAGAGTCGAAGGTACATTCCAATTTAAATAAGATCCCGTCCATTCACTTTGAATAGGTTCGCCATTTACACTCCATTGATATACGACAGAAGCTCCCAACGGAATATTATCCGCATACACATTCAATTTAACGGTATTACCCGGTACAGTCACTTCCTGATCTGCCACTATTGCTTTTAGCCTTAAATTTCGAGAATAATCATAACCATAATAAAAATCTATAACTTGGTTACCTGCCAACAAACGATGTCCGGAAACTGTTTGTTCCGTACCGGAAGGTATAACAGTCAACAAGCAAACCCCATCCGATGGAACAGAAAAAGAAGCTGTCCCCGAAATTCGAGAAACCACATTCCGCTCGGATATGGCATCATACAAATCATATTCTCCTGACGGTAATTCCAACTCTACCGTCTTATCCTCAGAATAAGGATTATAATACAAATAAACCGGGAAAACCGCATTTCCGAAAAAATCAGTTTTATTAACATCGATCCGGAGGATACCTTCGACATTGGTTTTCTCGATCAATGCCGCCAAATATCCGACACTAGAACCGCTATACAAAGATATATTCGTAGCAGCCCAGCCACCTCCGGTAGCATCCCCCATTACATAAGGAGATTTATTATTCCAAACCTCTTTCATCGATTCATAAGGAATACAACTTTCGGTATCATAAACAGAAGACCATGCATAACTTTGCGGTTCTTGATGATCTTCCGGAAGTACATTATTATAAAATAGGCGACTTGCATTCGCGATATTCAACAACCACTTCCCGATTGCACGCGCATAACGTTTATCATATTTCGCAACAGGAGCTAAAGCTGCCGCCTGCTGAAAACCGTTCATAACAAAAGCATAATCATCTCCGTTATCATTCGCTTCACCGATAAGTCCCGAGACATCATATCCTCCCCATGTACCGACAATAGCGCCCCAACCGCGAGTACGCCCCCAATCGAAACACCAATTAATCAATCGGTCTATATTATAAGAACAATCCTGCTCTGCATTCATTCTCGCAGCAATCAACGTTCCATAAGGCAACTGCAACTCATAAGAAGGATTCTCTCCGAACGCACACAAAAATTCAAGTGCAAGCTGTGCTCCCTCAAAATATTTCTTATCTCCAGTCTGGGTATAGGCCTGATAAAGCAACCAGGCTATTGTCCCGGCGGATTCAGGCTCTTTTGCACCGCTTGTCAAAGGCTTTCCGGTAACTAAATTAAATGCCCGGTGATTCATATCCGGAACTGTCCAAGGTTGCAAGCTACCACCCAATTTATAAACAGCCTCTAACCAACGATCTGCAACTTCAGTAAATTGAGTTTCAAAATCAGCATCGGCATCCGGATAAAGAGAATAAAGCTGATAAAAATATACATTAGGCATGAGATCATACCACCAATCTTTTCCCGATGTCGCAGAATATCCGTTCAAATAAACATTCTGTTCATTTTTCTTGTTAAAAAAATCTTTAGCATAAGATACATAATTCTCTCCGTTATCAGAAGATTTGTCGACACCGACCAAAGATGCGCCTACAATAGCCGGCAATATATTAATCGCCTCTGCCTGACTGCCATGACTATTTGATCCAACATAAGTATCCAAACGTATCTGCTTAGAGCCGGGATAATTATTCCCTTGCGATTTAATCTCAATCAGAGGTAAATAACTACCGGTTTTATTTTTGTCGAAAACAAATTTATCATAAGCCTTTGCAACCGATTTCCAATCCCTCATCTGATAAGGGGACGGTAGATTCGGCATCTTCTCGATTCTCGAAACGGGAATCTGATCGGCAAAACAAAATATGCCGATGTTCGGATAAAAGAACAAGCTAAAGAATAAGTAAAATACCTTTTTCATCATATTTCATGTGTGTCAGATAAATATAAAAGGAGGAGACACAGAAGAAGACCTTATGTCCGTTTCCGATGTCCCCTCCGGGATTAGGCTAAATCAAAAATGATTCTTATTTTTTCTCGTCATTATACAATTTCGAAACCTGACCTTCGGTAAGAGCGATATTATAAATCTTCAACTCATCCAAAGAACCGGCAAAATAATCCCATCCTGAAGGTTCGATAGGTAATGTAACCCAATCCCATGTCGAAGCTTCGGCATAAGTCGTAGCGCAACCGATCAAGAACGGCAGTTTTTCTCCTGAGGCAGGAAGATAAGCAGATTTCTGAGATCCTGCCAAACCCGGTTTTCCGCTGGCATCCCAAGTTTTTGTCAACTCTCCGTTTACATAGAAAGATAAAGTATGAGCATTCAAATCCATAGAAACTACCAAATGAGTCCACGTATTTATCGGGAATGACTCTACATGTTCATTATCCGCATCGACACCTGCAACAGTCGTAGCAACAGTAAAGAAAGGTTTACCTTCATTCTGAAGATTCAATTTCCAGTTTTCCCAGTAATTCATAGAAAGGATATAATTTCCGGCTCTGCTTTCTTTCGGATTTATCCATACCGAGATAGAGAGCGTATTGCTGAGCAATGATGTTTCACTGAAATCGTCAACTTCAAGACATGCTCCATTATCAAAACTCAAAGCTTTTCCCTTAACCCCGTCAACAAATGAAGGAACTTGAGTATTCGTTCCGAAAATCTCACTCGGTCCGGTTTTCATCTTAGCAACCCATGCTTGCACACCGGTAGAAACAAGACTTGTACCTTCTCCCTCATCAAAGCTCCATTCTGCTAATAAATTATCCAAAGGAATTGCGTCATACGCACTTTGTTCAAAAGTAGTTTTCGCTTCTTTCAACTGAACAAGCAGATTATTCAACGTCGTTTGCGTCAGATCTCCGGCTACAGCACTCTTAATTGCATTTACTTTCGATTGAAACGTAGTAATGGCAGCTTCAGGATAATCATCCGTAGTCGCGCTACTCAATAAAGATTCACATTCGCTCAGCAATGCATTGATCTCTGTCAAGTCCAGAGGAGTAGAGTCCTTATCTTCATCGTCATTTCCACAAGAAGGCAAAAAAAGCGTTGTCAAACAGGCTACCATCAAGATAGCGATCATTCTGAAATTTAAAAATTTTCTCATGTTCGTTTAAATTTTAATTGTGTTATTAATGGATATTATGATTATGTTACTTTATCCCAAGATTTGCATCTTTTTCAGATTGTGGAATCGGGAAATAAAAACGAGGTTCTTGCCATTTAAATGAAGAGCCCAAAGCCGCTTCCGCCACATCTTTTCCCCAACGCATCAAATCGAAAAAACGGTGAAATTCAAAACCTAACTCTTTACGACGTTCTTTCCGGATTACTTCACGCATCGCCGATTCCGTAACTGTACTTACCCCAGCCAGACCGGCCCTATCACGCACCTTATCCACCTCTATTTTCGCAAGATCAGGATGGTGTGTTTCATTCAAAGCTTCGGCCTTCATGAGCAATATATCGGCATATCTCAAATAAATATAGGACAACCCTCCATCACCTTTTGTCCCTTTGCTGACCTCATCCAACGGCTGATTATGTTTTTTTACAAGATAACCTGTTGCAGGAGACCATGAAGAACTGAAAACATCACCATTAAACCAATCCTTTCCATCTCTTCCGATCGAAGCGTCCAAACGAAGATCATCTTCTCCGTTCACTTGCTTTTCGTCAAACGCATCTACATAACTCTGGGTCGGAGCATCGAAATAATAGCCCGATTCATTTTGCGGAGCTAACCACTGATTAAGAGAATTTCCCAATCCGGGATTCTGACCGCTCAAAAAACGAATAGCGAACAGAACCTCTTTACTATCTTCACCTCCTAACTTGAACAAATTGGAATAAGGACGTTCCAAATCATAAATATCCAAATTTTCGATCAATTGAATAGTGGTCAAAACATCACTATATTTTTTTTGATAAAGTTGGGCTTTAGCCAATAATCCGTACGCTGCGCCCCGAGTCACCCGTCCTGCATCCGAAGTCGAATAAGAGACCGGCAAAGTCGATGCATCTCGAAGGTCTTTTTCGATCTGACTATAAATCGCAGATACGGAACTCAACCCCACATGAATAGACGCATCATCGATTTGAGGAAGCAACTTCAACGGCACTTCTCCATAAATATTTACCAAATGGAAATATACAAATGCTCTGAAAAATTTAGCCTCAGCAACATATCGATCTCGTAAAGTCGCATCCATATCGATATTCGGGACATAAGCAATTACATTATTGGCACGGGATATTACTTCGTACGATGACTGCCAAAATTCAGAAAGAACACCATTATCGGCATTTGCCGAAAAATCATCTATATAAGAAAGATCAGCCTGATCTCCATCGCTACCACCCTTTACCGCGTCATCAGATGCGACATCTCCGAATTTCCACAAATCTATGCAATAAGTAGCCGCATTATAAACACCATTTACAGCCAATTCGGCTTGTGTAGCATTCGAGAAAATATTATCAGAGTTAAAATCTCCTTTTAACTTCTCATCCAGAAAATCGTCACAGGCAGAAAGAGTACATACTGCCAATGCCGCTATAATTATATTTTTCATCTGTGTCATGTTTTAGAAGGTTAAATTCACTCCAAATGTATAAGTCCGGGCTGCAGGATAAGTACCCCAGTCGATACCGGCAGCCCGGTCGCCTTCGCTGGTAGAGTTTGCACTAACAGTCATTTCGGGATCGAATCCGCTGTACTTGGTAATAGTAAACAGATTAGTTGCCGACAGGTAAAGCCGCAGCCGGTCTATCCCCCAATGATTGGTTTTGAAAGTGTACCCTAATTGAATATTCTTCAAACGCATATAAGAACCGTCTTCCAGAAAACGGGTAGAAACTCTGGCATTATTCGATTTCGCACTCCATGAAGCACGAGGATATTCATTTGTAGAGCCCTCGCCGGTCCAATGATTATCATAATACCGTTTAGTAACATTAAAACCACGATAAAAACCTTCAGAATCCGTCAATATCTGATTATATATCTTTTGTCCGAAAGCCCCCTGAAAGAAAATATTCAAATCGAAACCTTTCCAATATCCGTTCAACGTAAGTCCCATTGTCATTTTAGGAATAGCACTACCCACATGCACCCGGTCATTCTCATCGATAGTACCGTTATTATCCTGATCGACAAATTTTACATCTCCGGGTTTTATATTAGCCCCTTGATAAGCTGAAGTCAGAATCTCTGCCTCATTTTGGAATATACCATCCATCTCATACATAAAAAACGACCCGATCGGATAACCGACTTCTGTCTTCGTAGCATAAATTCCATTATCTACACGACCGCCGACAATAGGAGCATTTAACGCAAGCACTTCGTTCTTAAGGAATCCGGCATTCAACGTTACATCAAAACCTCCGTCTTTATAATCTTTGCGATACATAAACTCAAGATCGACTCCACGGTTCAAGACTTTTCCGTTATTGATCCAATAGGGCTCTGCATCCCCGATCGAAGGAGGCAACGGAGCTTGCACCAACATATCTTTGGTGATTTTATTATAAAAATCCACCGAGAAAGCAAAAGACCCCTTCAACAATTCCAAATCAAGTCCCACATTGAACTGGTTACTGGTTTCCCATTTCAAATTCGGATTCCCGAGTTTTGTCTGAGCATAACCGCTGACAGACGTACCTCCGAAAGGATAATTATAATTAGACGAATAAATATCCGAATAAGCATAGTTACCGATATTTTGATTACCGATAGATCCGTACCCCGCACGAAGTTTCAACTTATTAATAACCGTTACATCCTGCATAAAAGCTTCTTGTTCGATATTCCATCCGGCAGAAGCAGAGTAAAAAGTACCCCAACGATTATCTCCCACAAACTTTGAAGAACCGTCTCTACGAATCGTTCCCGAAACATAGTAACGCGAACGATAATCATAACTTGCCTGTCCGAAGAAAGAGGCTAAAGTAGAAGAATATTCCGATTCTTTACTGACTTTTTCTCCCGTACCTCCTCCGATATAAAGGACATCCTTATTCCATACCGGAAAATCTTGATCTGAATTACTCATCGACTCGCCGGTACTTCTTATAGCCTCGAAACCGGCCATTACAGACAAATTATGAACTTCATTAAAAGTCTTATTCCAATTTAATAAAGTATTAAATGTCCATCCCAGATTCCGACTATGATCTACTGTAACACTGTTCGGATTATTGATGCGGTTATCATCTCCCCACGAAGCATTATAAACTTTATATTTATAATTTTTATAGTCAATACCGAAATTATTTGTCCAGCTCAAGTTAAAAGGAAGTTTGAACGTTGCATAAATTCTCGAGAACAGACCTTCTTCTGTTTTTTTACGGTCGGTATTTTCCGCTAAAGCAACCGGATTATACCCGTCTCCGAAAAATGTATCATAAATAGAATTACCAAAATAAGTGCTCGGCTTGTCGATATATTGACCCGCTCCGTCTTTTATCGGAATAGCAGGATTCCTGAACATGGCATAACGGACAACACTACCTCCTTCGCTATTTCCGTACCCGTCACCGGAACTTGATACAGAACGAGTATTCCCTAACGAACCGCTCATATTAAATCCTACCTTCAACCAATTCTTCACATCCGAATTAATATTCGCCCGTAAAGTCGCCCGGTTATAACCGCTGTTTCTGATAATCCCTTCCTGATTAAAATAAGTCCCGGAGATCATATAATTAGTCTTGTCATTTCCCCCGCTGACGCTCAGTTCCTGAGAATATATCGGCGCTGTCTGGAAAATAGACGCAACATGATCCACATCCGCCAGCCCATTCAAATAATCTCCGGCAAGGCGTGTCCGTTTTATCGAAGATCCGGCATTGTCGGCATCCACCGCTTGATTATAAATATCGATATATTCCGCTGTATTCGCCATCTCGATCAAGTTGGCATGTGTCTGAAATCCGAATTGTCCGTGATAAGTAATCTGAGCTTTTCCTTTTTTACCGGTTTTTGTTGTAATCAACACGACTCCGTTATTTGCACGAGAACCGTAAATCGCAGCAGAAGAAGCATCTTTCAATACCGAGATATTTTCAATATCTCCCGGAGAAATACTATTTAATGCATCCTCAACCGGAATACCGTCAACAATATACAACGGATCATTGCTCGAACTGATAGACCCGACACCACGTACTCGGACTGAAACCCCAGCTCCGGGTGCTCCCGTAGCATTCGAGACCTGTACTCCTGCAATACGTCCTTGCAAAGCCTGTGCTGTCGAAGAAACCGGAAGTGCATTAATCGATTTACTGTCTATTTTAGAAACAGCTCCTAATACATCCCGTCTTTTCATAGAAGTGTAACCGACTACGACAACTTCATCCATCAATTCGGTTTTTTCACCCAAAGCTACATTTAAAACTTTCTGCCCGTTAAGTTTTATTTTCTGAGTTTCATACCCCATATATGAAAATATCAAAGTTGCATTGTCCGATACCTTAATCGAATAATCTCCGTCAAGGCCAGTAGACGTTCCTGTTGTCGTACCGTCCACACGAACATTCACACCCATCAAAAATTCTCCCGTAGCCGCATCCTTTACCTTACCGGTAATCGTGCTTTGGGTCTGAGCATTTGCCAGACAAACAAAGGCAAATAAACTCATCAATAAGAAAATTCTTTTCATCTTGTGCTTTATGATTTATGTTAACGTATATTATTTATAACTAATGACATGATTATCTTTGGTAACAATGCGACCGTCAACCGACCGTAATTTCATCCCCGAAGGTAACTCTACAATTACACTGGCATTCAATGCCGGTAACTCGATCTCAAAAGATCCACTCTTCCCACGAGCTATGTACTTTTTGGTAACTATATCAAACAGGTCGACTTTTTCCTCACTATAATAACCGATAACTTTATTCTCAGCATGCGGATTGTAATAGAGATACACAGGATAAGGACGTTCTGAATAAAAATCGGTAGTATTACAATTTATGCGTAAAATTCCGGATTCCGAAGTTTCAGAAACCATTGCTCCCAAAATACCGACCGGAGAGGTACTATACAAGCTGAACATGCTTTCCGCCGGATTAGCGGAAGTCCAATTAGGCCCGTCTCCTAAAGCGACAGGTTCGATACCTTTCAAAGATTCTTTACCGTAACAATCTGTTTTCCTCAATCCTTCATAAGCAATATTATTATCAGTAAGACCCTTCATCTCCGGTAACCACTGATGTTCATCATCGATTTCTCCCGGATAAAAAAGTCGGCAGGCATTTACATTGTTCAACATCCATTTTCCGATAGCCGTAGCAAACTGAGGTTCATACTTGACCATCGGTACTAACGGCCACGTCAATTTTACACTATTCATAAAAAAGGCATATCCTCCTCCATCCAAAATACTGCCTTGAAGTCCCGAAACATCATAATCTCCCCAGCGACCGGCCATCACACCCCAACCATATCTTCCATTAGGATTCTGACATCCGTCAAATGTCCAGTCCAGTATCTTCTTTACATCATATTGCGTTCCCTCTTCTGCATTCAACCGAGAAGCAACAATAGCCGACATAGGTAAAAGAATTTCATAAAACCGACTCTCCTTCTGGGAAAGTAATGCTTCTAATGCAGACTTGGCATGCTGCAAATAGCGCGGATCTCCGAACTTTTTATAGGCGGCATACAGCACATAAGCATGACCTCCTGCGGCATCCTGCTGAAGCGGGATATTATTAACCATCCCTTTCATTTGGGAATAATCAAAATAAGAATAATCATAATTCCCATTTAGCACAGAATCGGCCTTACAAAACTGCTCCGCAATAACATGTTGGATCGAATCAGCTCCGGAGACTCCCGGAAAGACATCGCACACGGCATAATAAAGAACATTCGGAAAGACATCGTACCACCAATCTCGACCATATCCGCCTCCTAATAACGCAACTTCCGGGCAAGTATTGTTCATTACGATATTCCATCCGTTATCCGAATTAAAATAGTTCTGTACCATTTTAACCTACATTATTCATAGTGGATTCATTTCAGGTTATCAAAACAGATA